>JALUMJ010000192.1 GCA_027040375.1 Campylobacteraceae bacterium | reverse complement strand
TAGAGTATAGAGATTTTCCGCTGGCTTGTCTGTAATTTTGTAAAAATTTATTATATGCAAAGGCATCATCATTTACGAGTTTATACCCAAACTTTTCTTTTAGTTTTTGCAAGATATATGCTTCTTCGTTTGTGATGAAGCTATTAAACTTGATAGTGTCTGCCTCTTCTTTGAAAAATTTTACTGCTTTTTTAAAAGCTTTTTCATCTTTTTTATCTATCTCATTGGCAAAATCATATCCATATCTTGCACCACCATGTAAAGTGGAAAAATGAAAATCGCTACTGACTCTATAAATCTTATCTTTATGGTCTTTTATACTTGTATGTTTAATATCATAATACATAAGCGAACAATCGCTACTGTGAGGATTTGCAGCAGGAATTTTTGTTAATTCCCAAGCATTTGAAGTGTATTGAAAATCACTTCCAACAAGTGCTCCAACTGGGCAAACAGCAGTACATTCACCACAATTTGTACACTCTAGTGTATCACCACCACTAGCTAGGCCTATGAGAGATTTTTGCAATTTATTCCACATGGCATATGTGTCTTTTGGAGCGGTATCTTTCCAAGATTTATCTAAAACTGCTCCGCCTCTTGGGACAGTTTTTAAAGCAGAATCTCCAATCATATCTTTACAAACAGTAACACATCTTTCGCAAACTATACAAAGCGATGAGTCATAATGTATAAAACCCCAATCATGGCTTGGTCTGCTCGTATCAGCTATGGAAAAATTTTGCTCATCTCTTTGCATCTCCAAAGTATAGTTTTGCAATTCACATTCGCCACTTTGGTCGCACACGCCACACTCCAAAGGATGATTGATGTCATATACTTCCATTATAGCTTTTCGTTCAACTTCTATCTCTTCATTGCTGCTAACTACGCTCATACCTTCTTTTGCTTTTGCATTACAAGAGTAAGCTCTTTTTCCATCTATCTCAACCAAGCATAATCTACAAGCCAAAGTTGGAGAACAATCTGTCAGATAACAAATGGCAGGTATAAAAATACCATTTCGTCTTGCAATCTTCAGTATAGATTCACCCTCTTTTGCCTTGTATTTAATCCCGTCAATAGTTACCATTATATCACTCATTAATTTTCTCGCTTAATAATTTTTGCTATTTTATAGAAATACGACCCTTCACTTTGTGCACTAGGCATTAGTGCAACTGTGCCCTTTAATTCTGCGTCCATTATAAACTTCCTTTGATGCTCTGCTGATTCTGTGATGACAAAAACATCTTGTTCATCTTTAACTTTTGATGCTATCATAAATTGTCTTGAGCCTATAAGCAACTCTTGTTCATCCAAATCACTACTTGGACACTCATAAATAACTGAGCCATCAAAACTATGTAAATCTTCTATATTTTCTAAGTCTAAGTTATCATTATGCTTACATGTAAAGTCTAAATCTTGTGAATAAATCTTGAAATTTCCATATCGCACTAACAAACTAATCAAGTTTGCTAGATTTTTTGCTCTTGGGTGATTATACAAATCATGCCCTATTACGATTAGAGGATTTTTTGATTTTTCATATAGCGCATTTAAATCTTCTATCTCTTCTTCGCCTATATTGCACTCTGCACTCAGATATCCCTCATCTAAATTTTCAAAAAACTCTTTTGTTTTTGCATCTATTTGTTTGTCGTTCAAAAGACCTTTTGTCAATATCGCTAAAACTCCCTCTTCTGAACCAGCTTCATATCTACTTTGAAATGCTGCAACACCAGACATATTTTTGTCTTCAATAACACTCAAATATGCTACGATTGCATTTTTTGATAATAGATTAAAAAGTTCATCATCGCGAGATGGCATAACCCCCAAAACCAAAATAAAATCACTATCCATCAAAGAAACGATGTCTTTACTTGCATCAATATTTAATTTTGAATAAAAATCAGCTTTCAACTTGCTCTCCAGCACTTTTTTTAACTACGATAGTCCAGTCTGCTTCATTATATTTTAGTGAATTCATAAGCGTATAACCAGCCTCTTTTATCACATCTGCACTCTTTTGCACAGCTGAGAAATCACCTATTTCAAACATAAATATACTCACTTCATCCTCTTTGGTTTCATCCATAATCTCTAGCATTCGCTCGTAGAAATTATCATTTAAATGTCTTAAATCATATCTTTGCATATCACCCTACCTATCTATTTCGCCGAAGACTATATTTGCATTTCCAATGATTGTAACAACATCAGCCAAATAATGCCCAGGAAGTAATTCTTGTAAAATACTTGTGTGCCAAAAACTAGGGGCTCTTAATTTTAATCTATAAGGATAAGCCCCACCTTGAGAATTTATATAAAATCCAAGCTCACCTTTTGGTGATTCTGTTGCTACATAAACTTCGCCAACAGGAGGTCTCATGCCTTGAGTGACTAATACAAAATGCTCCATCAAAGAGTAGTTTTGTGTCATAATCTGCTCTTTTGGAGCTGAGATGTATTTTGGAGCGTGTGCCATAATCTCCGGTTCACTTTTATAATACATCGGTATCACTTGTCTTATGATTTTAACACTTTGTCTCATCTCTTCCATGTGTAACTTATATCGCCCATAGCTATCAAAAGTATCACTAACAGGAACATCGAACTCAACTTCATCATAAAGTTCGTAAGGCTCTTCCTTTCTTATGTCCCACGCAATTCCACTACCTCTTAGCATAGGTCCGCTACAACCCCAGCTTTGAGCCATCTCAGGTGTAATTTTACCTACTTCTTCTAATCTCATCTTCCAAATTCTATTTTGGTCAAGCAATCCCTCATAATCTGCTAAATTCGCTGGCAATTTATCCAAAAATTTACTTAGATTTGTTATCCAATTTTCTGGTAAATCAAGGGGAACTCCACCTATCCTAACTGAAGAGTGAGTAAGCCTTGCTCCACAATACTCTTCTATGAGGTCCATCGCATACTCTCTTTCTCTAAAAGCATAAAGAAAGATTGTCATCGCTCCAACATCAAGGGCATGAGTCGCGAGCCAAAAGAGATGTGAAGTTATACGATTTAACTCTAAAAGCATCATTCGTATAGTTTTTGCTCGTCTTGGAACTTCTAAACCTATCAAAGTTTCGACTGCAAGGGCAAATCCATAATTATTTGAACTAGCTGCTATATAATCCATCCTATCAGTTGTTGGAAGAAATTCGTTATAAATCATATTTTCTGCCATCTTTTCCATACCACGATGCAAATATCCTACATCAGGAGTTGCTTTTGTCACCATCTCACCATCAAGTTCTAGTATAAGACGCAACTGTCCATGTGAACTTGGATGCTGAGGGCCAAAGTTTATAATCATCGTATTGTCATCTCTTTCAAAAACTAAGTTTTCAAAAAATGGCTGTAATTTATTTACCTTTTGCATATTATGGTCTCTCTTCTAAGATTTTACTATCAGCTTTTTTTAGTTTTTTAACTAAGAAAACCCCACCCTCTTCTTGATAGTCTGTTTCGACAATCTCTTTTGAAGGTTTTGCTCCAAATGCTACTTCATGATGGATTCTTGAGAAATTATAAGTATCGTCTTCATCTATTCTTGAGCTATCTCTGTTTTCAGGGCCTATTATATCTCTATACTCTTTTCCAAAAATCTTATCTATCTCGTACCAACTAGCTTCTTCATCGCCTTGGAGTGGATAAGTTTTGCGAAGTGGATGTCCAAACCAATCTTCAGGCATCAAAATTCTTTTCATATAATGATGTCCAGTCACGATAACGCCAAACATATCATACATCTCTCGCTCCGCCCAATCAGCACTTTTATAAATAGTTGATACTGAACGGATCGGCTCTTTTTCTTTTATGAAAAATTTAACTCTCATTCTTTTTCGTTTGCTAGTAGAAAGCATTTGATAAAATATCTCAAATTCGCCACTTTTTGCTAACCAATCTATGGCACTATGCTCACTTAAAAAATTGTATTGCAATTTATCTCTTAGATATGTGAGAACTTCTACATTTTCACTTGCATTTATATATACTACTAATTGCCCTCTTTGGATATAAGCTTCTTTGATTTCAAAATTTGCCTTTAACGCTTCGACATCACTAGCAAAAACTTCATCACTAGAAACATCAAGTTTTGGAATCTGAGGAGCTACCCAAAAACGGTCTGTATAGTATGGTTTTTTCTGTACATTTTTTTTATCTGTATATTTTCTCATCACACTAACCTTTTAGGTTTTAGTTTTTTTGACGCACTCTCAGTTCTTATCTTTTTTTGCAAAAGCATTAGTGCATATTGTAAGGTTTCGGGGCGAGGAGCACAACCTGGAAGATAAATATCAACAGGGATTATCCTATCAGCTCCTTGGACAGTTGCATAAGTATTGAACATTCCGCCTGTATTTGCGCAACTTCCCATGCTTATAACCCATTTTGGCTCTGTCATCTGGTCATATAATCGTCTCATAAAAGGTGCATGTTTTTTTGTAAGAGTTCCAGCGATTATCAAGACATCAGATTGTCTAGGACTTGCTCTAAAAATTGTTCCAAATCTATCAAAGTCATATCGACTAGCCCCTGTAGCCATCATCTCAATCGCACAACAAGCCAAACCATAGGTCATAGGCCACAAAGAGTTACTTCGTCCCCATTGGACTAGTTTATCGACAGTAGTAAGTGCAACAGGAAGTCCTGCCTCACTTAAATAATTTATTTTATGCTGTGCCATTCAAGCGCTCCTTTTTTCCAAGCATATACAAAACCTATAGTTAAAAGTGCGATAAAAAGAATCATTTCGGTAAAACCAAACCAACCAAGCACTTTAAAATCTACAGCCCAAGGAAACATAAATATTATCTCCACATCAAAAAGTATAAACAAAAGAGCGAACAGATAAAACTGTGACGAAATCTTATTTGGTTGTTTCGTGACTTCAGGTCCGCACTCATAAAGTGAGAGTTTCAACTTTTCGGTATCTAGTCTTGCCATTTTTCTGCTAACTATTCTAGCTAATACAGTTATACCAAAAAATGCAACTGACGCAAAAACTAATAGAAAAAAAGCACCAAAATATGGATGAGTAAAATCCATATGTGACAATGGAGTCATGGAAAATCCTTCTTAAATATATTTTAAAATTTTACATTATAATTATTCATTAAATAACAATTAATAATCATCTTATGCTATGATATTGAAAAAATCATTTAAATCTGCTTAGACAAGAGTATTGGTATAAAATTTAACCTTTCATAAAGCCCATCATCTTCTCTTCGCCAAATGCTCCTTTAAGTTCTCTGTGTATTGAATTTTTAAAATCCTCTATCGTAAAAATGGGCTCTTCTTTTATCGCCACTCTTAATGCTGTATTTTTAAGTACTACTTTCATCTGTCCACCACTAAGTGGGTAGGTTGCTAGAAAATCTATATCAAAATCTTCGCTATACACTGCACTCTCAGGAAGCATTTTTCTCCAAAGTTCCAGCCTTTGTTTGAGATTTGGCTTTGAAAACTCTATTTTATAGTCAAATCTTCTTGAAAATGCAGGGTCTATACTCTCTAGTAGATTTGTAGTTGCTATCAATATACCCTCAAACTTCTCAATTTGCTCTAAAAATATATTTTGCATTTGATTGTGCATCTTATCTGCACTAGAATTTGAACCAACCAAGCGAGAACTTAAAAACTGGTCAGCTTCATTTAGCAAAAGTAAAGGCTTGCTCTTAGTTTTGATACACAAATCCTTATAACTATCAAATATACTCCTGACATTTTTTTCACTCTCTCCGATGTATTTTGACAAAATTTTTGAGCAGTCAAAACTAAGAACTCTTTTTTTCATAGTTTTTGCCATAGAGAGTGCCGTCATAGTTTTACCAGTCCCCGGAGGTCCATAAAATATAACCTTAGCATCTATGCCACTTCGTCTCTCTTTGACTCCCCACTCTCGGAGCAGTTTTAAGACACTGCTATCAGTCTGCTTCAGTAAAAATTCTAACACTTCTTTAGTTTTTGGATGCAAAACCACATCATCCATAGTAGTTTTCGGATCAATCAACTCAAATAAATCTTGCTGCTCTATTAGCATATCAAGTTTGATTTTTTTATTTTTCTTCTCTTTGCTTGGATGCATTATCTTTTGCAAAATATCTTCACTGATAAAAAAGCTCCTAGTAACTCCACTAAAACTCGAAAGCACCTCATCATAATCTATCAGCAAAGATTCTGTAAGTTTGGAACCTTCTTCTAGCAAAGAGCGGTTTTTCATCTTTTCGTAATCATCAAAACTAACAAGATTTATCAAAGTATTCATGTCTCTTAGACTTTCAAATTCTCCGGCATACTCTTCTTTTAATAGCGCTAAAAATATAAGTTGCTCTTTTTGACTAAGATGGTGATCTTTAAAGATAGAATCCACAACCATCTCTTCTTTGGTAAGCTCCAGCCTCTTTTCTATGCTGTTTTCTATGTTTTGGAGTATATTTTTTATCCTATTGATGCTAGGCGAATTGCTAGTAA
>JALUMJ010000191.1 GCA_027040375.1 Campylobacteraceae bacterium | reverse complement strand
TTAAAATTTAATATAAATAAATTAGGTAGAAACAATAACTTTGTAGTGATTGACACAGATGATAAAAAAAGAATCATAAAAAGTTTTGGAATTGATTTGCCTATCTCTATGATAGCAAGCGAAATATCAAGATACAAAAATTCTCTCATATCTCCAAAAGAAGTTTTTGAAAAAGCGGAAAGAAAAAATTATAAAACTATAGCAAAACTTTATGAGCAATATGAAAATTATATAGCAAGTAATAATCTAGTAGATTTTGATGATTTACTCGTGCTTACTTATAAGATTTTAGAGCAAGATACTGAGCTATGCAAGCAGACAAGCGATAGATACAAATACATAATGGTGGACGAATACCAAGATACAAATGAACTCCAATATAGGCTTTTGCGAAAACTCTGTGAAAACCACGAAAACCTTTGTGTTGTTGGTGATGATGATCAAAGCATTTATGGATGGCGGGGAGCAAATATAAAAAATATTTTGGAATTTCATGAATCTTTTGATGAAGTTAAAATCACAAAATTAGAAGTGAATTATAGATCAACAAATCAAATCCTAAAAACGGCAAATGCTTTGATAGAACACAATAGAGAGAGAATAGGAAAACATTTAACTAGTGACTTTGGAGATGGAAAAGAGATAGGATTTATAGAGTCAGCCGATGAAAACCAAGAATCCCAAACGATAGCGAGAAAGATAAGAAAACTAATAGACGCGGGAGTAGACCCAAGAAGTATAGCCGTACTTTACAGGGTAAATGCACTAAGCAGATCACTAGAAGAAGGATTAAATAAAGAGCATATTTCTTACAATATGGTTGGCGGTATAAAATTTTACGAAAGAGCTGAGATAAAAGACCTCATAAGTTATCTGAGAATCATCGCAAATGAGCATGATGATTACTCTATGAAGAGAATTATAAATAAGCCAAAAAGAGGCTTAGGCAAGGTGACGATAGATAAGCTTTTAAAAGCAGCTTATGAGTCAAAAATGTCACTTTTTGAGTATATTTCCACGCATGAGGCAGAAGTTAAAAGCATCGCTAGTAAAAAGAGTTTTGTGGCATTATATGAATTTATAGAAAATATCATAAAATTAAAAGAGTTAAGCTCTGATAATTCATATGATTTTATCTTTGAGCTTGAGGATACATTTAAGATAAGAGATTATTATTCCACTCTTCCTGATGCGATTGATAGAGTTTCAAATATAGATGAATTTTATGGCTTATATAGAGATTATGTAAAGCAAAATCTAGAGATGAGTGTGGATGAATTTTTAAATGATTTGGCACTTCAAAGCGATCAAGATCAGATTGACAATGAACATATATCTATCATGAGCGTACATGCAAGTAAAGGTTTAGAGTTCGAACACCTGTTTGTTATAGGCTTAGAAGAGGGATTTTTTCCACTCATTGGTGAAGGAAGCGATATAGAAGAGGAGAGAAGACTTGGATATGTGGCGATAACAAGAGCCAAGAGAGAGTTGTGGCTTAGTTGTGTTGGAAGTAGATTTTATAAAGGAAGAAGAGCTACACTTAAAAAGAGTAGATTTTTAAAAGAATCTGGTGTTTGCAAAGGCAGTTTGGTGCTAGAAAAAACGACTTCATTTAAAAAAGGTGATTTGGTTAAACATAAAATTTTTGGAATTGGAAGAATTTTCGAGATAAGTAAGGTAAAAAGAGAGTTTAAACTCAAAATCAATTTTAGTGGCACAAAAAGAGATATATTGGCATCGTTCGTCGAGAAGATATGAACCGACTATTTGTTGCAAATAAGCCAAAAGGTATATCTTCAAATTTCTTCTTAAAAAAGATAAAAAGAAAATACGGCGTAAAAAAAGCAGGTTTTTCAGGAACGCTTGATCCCTTTGCAAGTGGAGTTCTTATCATCGCTTTTGGACAATTTCCGAAGCTTTTTAGGTTTTTGGATATCGCTCCTAAAAGATATAGAGCAACTTTGTGGATTGGGGCATATAGTGAGACGCTAGATACAGAAAAGATAAGCAAAGTGAAGACACTTGCTCCTTTTTCACAGCAATCAATAGATATGATAGCAAAGAGTTTTAAGGGAGATATTGAGTATCTGCCACCAAAATATTGTGCTAAAAAAGTGGATGGAAAAAGGGCTTATGATTTAGCAAGAGATGGGAAAGAGTTTGAACTTAAAAAGATAAAAAGTACCATCTTTGACTTTAAAATTATTCATTATTTTCACCCTTTTTTGACATTTGAGATAAGTATCAGCGAGGGCGGATATATAAGAAGCATAGGAGATTTATTTGCAAGAAAACTAGGCTTTGATGGAGCTCTAAGCTCTTTGCAGAGATTAAGTGAGAGTGCATTTGTTTTTGAAGATGAAAAAGCACTAAACCCGCTTGAGTTTTTATCTATGCAAGAAAATCGATATTTAGGCGATATAAGTGATATAGAACTTGGAAGAAAGTTGCAAAAGAGTTCATTTGAAAATCAAGAAAACGGTATCTATAAGTTTGTAGATGACAAATATTTAGCTCTCATCGAAATCAAAGACGATGAAGTAAAATATCTATTAAATAAGGTAAAATTGTGTTAGTATTATCAAGAAAAATCGGTGAATCAATACTGTTAGGCGATAAAGTGACTATCACTGTAATGGAAGTATCAAAAGGTGTTGTAAGACTAGGAATTGACGCTCCAAAAGAGATGTTGATTTTAAGAAAAGAGTTAGAAGAGATAGTAAAAGACACCAATATAAAAGCATCCGAGTTAAGTGGACTTAGCGAGCTTGGTAAATTAAGTGAAAAATTAAAAAAATGATTTACAAGGCATTTGCTAAAGTGAATGTATTTTTAAAGATAGTTGGTACAAGAGGTAACTATCATGAGATTCGTTCAAGATTTGTGTTGGTTGAAAACTTTTTTGATGAACTATTTTTAGCTTCTAAAAAAACTAAAGATGAATTTGAATTATATGGAGATTTTGGTTGCGAATTAGAGCAAAATACCATATATAAAACCTACGAAGCTCTAAAAACTGCTGGTTACAAAAAAGAGCTTGAAGAGCTATTTTCGAAATATTCTTTACATGTAAGAAAAAATATCCCATCATTTGCAGGCTTAGGAGGTGGAAGTAGCGATGCCGCTACATTTTTGCTTATGGTAAATGCTAAAGCTAATCTAGGATTAAAAACAGAGGAATTAGCTATTATCGGCTCACAAGTAGGAGCAGATATTGCATTTTTTGTTTATAGATACAAAAGTGCAAATGTAAGTGGTATTGGTGAAGTGGTGCAAGAATTCAATGAAAAACCTCTACATGTAGAGATATTTACTCCTGATATAAAATGCGATACAGCAAAAGTCTATAAAGCTTTTAGACAAAACTATAAAATTGATTTAAAATTAGCTGATACAATGTCAAATATGAAAAGTGAAGAATTGCTAAAATCTTATAGTGACATAGAGTTAAATGACCTCTTGCAACCAGCGATTAGAGTAGATAAAAATCTAGAGTTACAAAGAAAAAAAGATTGGTTCTTTAGTGGAAGCGGAAGTAGTTTTTTTAGAAATATTAATAAAATGGCGGATTAAATGGGTGAAACTATAGCGAGAAATAAAAAAGCATTTCATGATTATGAGATTTTAGATAGATTTGAAGCGGGTATTGAGTTAAAAGGTAGCGAAGTAAAGGCTATAAGAGAAGGAAGAGTAAATTTAAAAGATTCTTTTGTCAAGATTATGAAAGGCGAGGCGTTTTTGTTTGGTATGCATGTCTCACATGTAAGGACTGCAAATCTGCATTATACTCCTGATGAGAGGCGTGAGCGAAAACTGCTGTTGCATAAAAGAGAGATAGAAAAATTAGAGAAAAAAGTGGCAAGAGACGGCTTAACTATAGTTGGACTTAGTATTTATTTTAACCATAAAAATATGGTAAAATTGCAAATAGCACTTGCAAAAGGCAAAAATGTGCATGATAAAAGGCAAGCACTAAAACAAAAAGATGCAAAAAGAGAAACAGCTAGGGCGATGAAGGATTTTAATGGCTAGGATTGATGAGCAAATAGAAAATGAATTTGAAGAAGAGTTGGAATTAGAAGAGCCAAAATTATATAAAGTTATACTTTTAAATGATGATTATACAAGTATGGATTTTGTGATTATAATTCTTACACAAGTATTTCATCAAAGTAGCGAAAAAGCCACTGCTGTTATGTATAAGATTCACGAAACTGGTTCTGGATTGTGTGGAGTTTATACTTATGAAATCGCTGAGACAAAGATATCTCAAGTGCATACTCTTGCAAAAGAGCACCAATTTCCACTTCGTGCTACTATGGAGGAAGAGTGATGGTAAGTCAAGAATTAAATATTTTATTTAGTGACGCTATAAGTTTTGTAAAAGAGCATAGGTACGAGTATATAACGATTGAGCATATATTTTTTTCTATGCTTAAAAACGAATCAATACGAGAGGTTTTAACACAGTGTCATGCAAATGTGGACGAAATTTCAAATGATTTGAGAAAATACTTCACTTTGCACTCGCCAGTGGTTTTACATCAAGATGAGTATGACCCGATAGAGAGTGTTTCACTTTCTAGAGTTGTAGAAAATATGATGCTTCACTCAAAATCATCTGGAAAAGTGGAAGCAAATGTTTTTGATTTATTAGTTTCAATATTTCAAGAAGAACACTCTTACAGCGCTTGGATACTTCAGCAACAAGGTGTCTCAAGACTAGAAATACTTGAAGCCATAACCAACATAACAACACCAGAGCAAAAAGAGAGTAAAAACGATAGTGATAATGCACTTGTAAAATACTGTTTAAATCTTATAAATTTAGCACAAGAGGGAAAGCTGGATCCATTGATAGGTAGGGTTGATGAGTGCAATCGAGTAATCCAAGTGCTTTGTAGAAGAAAAAAGAATAATCCTTTGCTTGTAGGCGAGCCTGGTGTTGGTAAAACGGCTGTTGTTGAGGGCATTGCTCAGATGATTGTGAATGATGAAATACCTGAGATTTTAAAAGGAGCTTCACTTTATGCTTTAGATATGGGCGCTTTGCTCTCAGGCACAAAGTACAGAGGTGACTTTGAAAAAAGGTTAAAAGAGATACTCAAAGAGTTAGAGAGTTGCAAAAATTCCATACTTTTTATAGATGAAATTCACACTATCGTAGGAGCTGGTGCGACAAGTGGGGGTTCTATGGATTTGTCCAATCTTCTCAAGCCCTCGCTAGCTTCAGGTAAAGTAAAATGCATAGGTGCCACAACTTATGGGGAGTTTAGAAACTTTTTTGATAAAGACAGAGCCCTCAGCAGAAGATTTGCGAAGATAGACATAGACGAGCCAAGCCTAGAAGATAGTTATAAAATTCTTTTGGGATTAAAAGGAAGCTATGAAGAGCATCACGGGGTAAAATACCCAAACACAGTTTTAAAATCTTCAGTTGAATTGGCTAAGAAATACATAAATGACAGATTTTTGCCTGATTCTGCTATAGATTTGATTGATGAGGTGGGAGCTTCATTTCATCTATTAAAACGAAAAAGAAAGAGTGTGGGCATAGGAGATATTGAAAATATATTAGAAAAAATTGCCCACATGCCAAACAGACATATAAATGCAAATGAAAGCGAAGTTATAGCGACTTTGGAGAAGAGTATCAAAGCAAAAGTTTTTGGGCAAGATGAAGCGATTTATGCTCTTGTAAAAGCCATCAAACGCTCTCGAGCAGGGCTTGGAAATGCAGAATCTCCCATAGGTGCATTTTTATTTGCAGGCCCAACAGGGGTTGGAAAAACAGAAGTAGCAAAGCAACTCTCAAACGAGCTTGGTGTGCATTTTGAGCGATATGACATGAGTGAATATATGGAGAGACATACGATAAGTAGGCTCATTGGTGCACCTCCAGGATATGTTGGGTTTGAAGATGGAGGGCAATTGACCCAGAGTATAAAAAAGCATCCATATTCAGTTTTGCTTTTAGATGAAATCGAAAAAGCTCATCCTGATCTTTTAAATGTTCTTTTACAGATATTTGATGGAGCAGTTTTAACAGATAACAATGGCATAAAAACTGACTTTAGAAATGTCATCATCATCATGACTTCAAACCTTGGCTCAAAAGAGGGCGTACATGTAGGCTTTGAAAAAGATGAGACATTTAAGGCAGATAGCGCTATCAAGGATTTCTTTGCACCAGAATTTAGAAATAGATTAGATGATATAATACACTTTAAATCTTTAGACGAAAAAATCATGATAAATATAGTACAAAAGCTTATAGATGAGCTTGAGAATCAATTAAAAGATAAAAAGATTAAGATTAGTTTGAGTATTAAAGCCAAAAAAGAGTTAGCAAAAGAGGGATTTAGTAAAGATTTAGGAGCTAGAGTGATGCGACGAGTTATACAAGAAAAGATAAAAACTCCTCTAAGCGATGAGATACTTTTTGGTAGATTAATGCACGGCGGAATTGTAAATATTGACTTTAAAGCAAAAGAGTTTATCTTTAAGTATGAAAAATTGTAATACTATTTTTATCCCAAAACTGAGTAAATTTTCTTA
>JALUMJ010000190.1 GCA_027040375.1 Campylobacteraceae bacterium | reverse complement strand
CTCAACAAGAAGTGCTTTTGGTGCCGATGGAAAAAAGAGAAGCTATCATCATCGGGGCTTCGACTGAAAATCCATATTTTACTTTGACAAGTGGCATCAGGTCTCGCTCCATGTTGTTTGAATTTTTTCCGCTAGAAGTTGACGACTTAGAAGAAGTGATTGAAAAAGCAAAAAAAGAGTTGGACTTTTCTATAGAAGAAGATGCAAAAGAGTACCTTTTGAGCTCATCTTCAGGAGATGTTCGCTCCATGCTAAATCTCTTGGAATATGCTTTGAAAATCTCTTTACATGTAGAGATTGAAATACTAAAATCTCTAAGACCGAGTGCTCTGAAAGACGGAGTGAGTTCTGGTGATACTCACTATGATTTTATAAGTGCGATGATAAAAAGTGTAAGAGGTAGCGATGTGGATGCGGCGTTGTATTATCTAGCTAGGCTGATTGATGGTGGAGAAAGTGCTGATTTTATCGCTCGTCGTTTGGTGATACTCGCTAGTGAAGATATAGGAAATGCAAACCCAAATGCACTAAACTTAGCAAATAGTTGTTTGCAAAGTGTAAGCAAAATAGGCTTTCCAGAAGCTAGAATCATACTCTCACAAACTCTTATATATCTCGCAAATTGTCCAAAATCAAATAGTGCGTATGAAGCTATAAATAAAGCACAAAACTATGTACAAAACTCCAAAGCACTAAAGATTCCAAAACATTTAACAAAACTAGGCGCAAAAGAGTATAAATACCCTCACGACTTTGGAGGGTGGATAGAACAAAAGTATTTGGAGGCTGATTTAAAGTTTTATGAAAGCTCACATGTAGGCTTTGAAAAAACTTTAGATGAGTGGCTAGATAAAATCAAAAATAAGGCTAAATAGATGAAAGTTGCGATTATTGGTGGTGGAATTAGTGGCTTAGCTACTGCATTTTATATAAAACAAGAAAAACCAGATGTGCAAATCACGCTTTTTGAAAAAGAAGAAACACTTGGTGGAAAAATGATGACCAAAGAGCTGAAAGGCTTTTTATTTGAAGAGGGAAGCAATGGCTTTTTGTCAAATAAACCTGATACTTTAGAGCTCGTAAAACAAAGCGGAAGTGAAGATTTGCTCATGCGAAGCAGCGACGATGCAAGAGTAAGATTTATCTACAAAGACGCACTTCACCAACTGCCAGAATCCCCAGGGGCTTTTTTGAAAACACCACTTCTTTCGACTTTAGGAAAACTTAGAGTTGCAGGAGAGGTATTTATCCCAGCCAAAAAAGATAACAGCGATGAAACACTACAATCTTTTGGCTACAGAAGAGTAGGAAAAGAGATGACAGATGCTTTTCTTGACCCTATGGTGGCAGGTATATTTGCTTCTGCACCAGATAAGATATCTGTAAATGCAGCTTTTCCAGCAGTCGTGAAACTAGAAAAAGAGTATGGCGGACTTTTTAAAGGAATGCTCAAAAAAAAGAAAAAAGATGCAGGGCCTGGTGGAGTTTTGATGAGCTTTAAAGGAGGAGTTAGTGCTTTTATAAACTCACTAGCAAACTCGATGGATATAGAGATAAAAACAGGC
>JALUMJ010000189.1 GCA_027040375.1 Campylobacteraceae bacterium | reverse complement strand
TCCTAAAATTTTTAAAAGATTTTTTGTCATTGTATGTACCTTTATTTTACTTGATAATTGTAGCGGAGCATGGTTTTTATATCATGCCCCACTATGTTAAAAAGCTTCGTTAAGTCGAAACTCTATTTAACTGATTTATGCAGTATACTATTAACTTTGTTAATATGGTCTTTATCAGTTAAAATGCCTGGATGCGTGTTTACCTTTTTCCATAACTCTTTATTAGTCATGTTTTGGTGGCAACCCATACAGACGCCAGTTCTTTCCATCTTGACTCTCATATCTTGGTCAAGTGGACGAGAAGCAGGCCAGTGACTTCCTACATTTGCAAGTTGTTTTCCATCTCTTGTAACAACTTTAGACCAGCCAAAATCCATACCAGGAATTGCTTCCATCTGAACTGTGGCATGAGAAGAAGCAAACTTGCCAGTTGCTAAATCTTGTAAGTCTATTTTCACATTTTTGTCTTGGTCTATAAGACTATCTTTTTTGCCGTATCCAAGCGCTTTTTGGCTTGAATGACAACTCTCACAAGTTCTTGCATGTTTAGTAGTAGTATGCGGTTGAACTGGAGACATATCTATCGCATCAACAACATGACCATTATCGTGAACTCTTGCTTGTTTATTTAAGATAAGAGTTTTGCCATTTGGACCGATAACAGTATATGTGACTTGACATCCTGGTATGATTGGAGTTACTAGACCTTCTCCGTTGATACCAAGAATCGGATCTTGCCATTCAGTGTAACTTCTTGTTTCACTTGATTTACCTACTTGTCTTTTGCCTTTTGTTCCAAGAACTGATTCACTTGTTTCACCATTTTTAAAATGAGTTCCACCACTTGCTATCCAGTCGATTTTACTTTTACCTTTTCTATAGTCTGTTTTAACATGACAACCATAACATTGAGGTGCCCAACTTGAGTGGCAAGCATAGCATTCTAGTTTGTTCATATGTGCTTTAACATCGTGCATGGCAACTTGACCATTTTGGTCTAATTGTTTTTTGATTTCAAGTGTCTTAAGAACAGGTACAATCAAATCTTTTCCGTTTGCTAGGTGAGCTATGACCTTGTTGCTTCCTTTTGCTTTGACTACATTTCCTAAAGGATTTCCTCTAGTGCTTAACAAGTATCCGCCTTGTGGATTATAAACTGTACCTTGTTGCATCCAGCTTGGAAGTGTTTTGGTTAATCCTCTTGCTTTTTTAGAAGTACCTACAGCTAGATTATCTTCACCATAACCGATTTTTAATTCCCATGGGAATTTTCTAGTTGTACCGTGACAATCAGAACACTCAATTTCTACTTGACCAAGAGTTGTGCCAAATAGCGTACCATCACCATGCATGTCTATTGATGTATGACAATCTTGACAAGTCATGCCAGCTCTAAAATGTATATCTGATTTTAAGTGTTGATATCTTTTACCATGAGTTTTGCTTTGTGCTTTACCGCCTGGCATCAAAGGTGAACCATAAGGTTGTTCCATCATACCCATATAAGAAACACCTATTCTTTTACCCCTGTTATGACAAGAGTTACAAGTTTCAGGATGGATACCACTAAATGTTACGCCAGTTGACGGAACGAATACTTTTGCATCTCTAGTTGCTTGCATTTCATGAACCAAAAGATGACCATGTTCTTTTTTATTGATAGTTGGGTCATTTCCTTCATATAAGCCTTCATTTCCATAAGGAATATGACAAGCACTACAACCCATGCCTCTCCAATCTCCTCTGCCTTTTCTGCCTCTTACGCCGATATGACATCTTTGACAGTCACTTCTTTGATAAGAGATACTTGCATCATAACTAACTCTTTTTAGAAAAGCTTTATGACTCTCTCCTGATTTTTGAACCAACTCTTCTGCTGATTGTGGAGGCAGTGGAAGTTGTTTTAACTCTGTTGGAAATTGGTCAGGATATTTATCCATCATGGCAACCATATACTTTTTATAAGTTTTAGTTCCCCATGCTGGAGTTTTACCATCACTATCTTTTATAGCATAGTCAGCAAATTTTACTTTTTGAGTATCTTCACTGCCAAATGTATGTAGGTTACCTTGGATTTTACCAGCTTCAGTAGCCATCAACGCTTTTTTCATATTTGTCACTGTATCAGCATGACAAAGTCCACAAGTTTTATCCATAATCCAGTAACTTCCCGGATCTCTAACAAACGCCTCTAGACCACCTGGATGGTTTGGCGCACCTTTGTGTGCTAACTCTTTAGTTTTGGCTTTTACATCACCGCCGTGACAGATGGTACAACCTGCTGGATCACCAACACCAGCTCCAAGAGCTTTGATTTGTTGCATCATACCTGAATCTTCACTTCTTATATGTTCGATCCCTTTGTGACAAGACACGCAGTCAGCAAATGCCCACGAAGAAATAAGAGCTACAAGAAACAGAGCTTTTGCAAAGCTTGATTTCAACATATTCTCTCCTTTTAAGAATTTAGTTATTCTTGAGTTTCGCACCCAAAATGAACTATTAAGCTAATAGTATATAAACAAAGTGCCTATTAAGTGCTTTTGCACAAACCTTTAAAAAAAGAGTATTTTATGTTTGTTTTAAGGTTTCAAAATGTAACATTGTGACTGTTATTGCTTCTGAAATGAAAGGAATTTTATGAAGAAATTAGTTGTATTTATGATTTTTATACTGTTTGCAAATATATCTTTTGGGGCAAATGATATAGTAGATGGTTGGGACACAGATTTGGATCAGGCAAAAGCTGATGCAAAGCGTTTAAAAAAACCTATAATACTATTTTTGCACTCTGTGAGTTGTTTTTACTGCCCAAAAGTGATAGAAAATGTCTTGCCAAATCCAAAGTTGGCAAAATTTTTAAAGAAAAACTTTGTAAGGTTAGAATTAGATACGAGTACAGGCTCAGACTCTATAGAATCTGAAGTAACAGACCAAGCACCCCCTAGGTTTATAGTGAGTATTACACCCGCTTTTGTATTTATGGGGCCAGATGAAGAAAAACTTGCAAGAAATGGCAAAAAACACATGATAGTATATGGCTACTGGGGAGTAGAAGATACGATGAAATGGGTACAGGATGCTCTTAAGAGATTTAAAACGCTATACGGAGATAAATATAAATGAGATTTGTAATTTTACTGTTAATTAGCACAGTTTTTGTTTTTGGTGCACATGAAAAAAGAGGTCAAAAGTATTATCTTCAAAGATGCTCATCTTGCCATGGAACAGGAAAAATGTGGGGAAATGTAGCTACTAGATCAGAATGGAAACATTTTCTAACAAGTGGAGTAGATGAATTAAAAAGTTTTCATACGAAAAATCCAAAAGTTATAGAGTATATAAATTCAAAAGATTTTCATAAAGAAAAGAGTAGAATGTCGAGGTTTTTACAAGAATTTGCAAGCGACTCCGAGTCGATACCGAGTTGCAATAATTAGGAAATAACCATAAAAAAAATTCTCTTTTTAACACTGTTTTTCATCTCGCAAGTTTTGGCTTTAAGTGATGTTAAAAATATACTTCTAATTCACTCATATCATAGGGGATATAAGTGGAGTGATGATATCTCAAAAGTTTTTGAGAAAAAATATGAAAATGGTGCAAATACCTCTTTAACTACAGTATATATGGATACAAAAAAGATAGCAACTCCCACTTATTTTGACAGACTGTTTGATTTATATGATGAGCAGTTTAAAGGCAGACGGTTTGATTTGGTAGTCGCAGCTGACAATAATGCACTTGAGTTTGTCATAAGGTATCATGAACATTTATTTAAGGATTTGCCAGTTGTCTTTTTGGGGATAAATAATTTTGATGAATCTATGATTTATGAAAATAATATGAGGCAATACACGACAGGAGTTGCAGAAAATGTCGATATCGCCAAAAATATAGACTTAATATTAAATATCCATAAAAATTGCAAAAAGATAGTTATCATAAATGATAAGTCAAAAACTGGATATGCTCTTAGAAGAGATATATTTAAGGTTTTGCCACAATATGAAAAAAAAGTCAATTTTGAATATATCGATGATATATCTATTGAAAATTTAAAAACAAAGATAACTCATTTACCTAAAAACACAATAATACTTTGGGTTTTACTGTTTAAAGATAAAACTGGTAAGAAATTTACTTACAAGGAAAGTTTAAGACAAGTAAGAAGCATATCAAAAGTACCGATATACGGTTTATGGGATTTTTATTTGGGCAAAGGCATCGTTGGTGGATTACTCACGAGTGCAACTTCGCAAGCAAATGAAGCTTCAAAAATGATAGATAAAATTATGTCAGGACAGAAGCCTTGGAGAATACCTATACTTAAAAAAAGTCCAAATGAGTATATCTTTGATTATAAGGAACTAAAAAAATATAAAATTAAAATACCAAATGAAATCAAAAAATACAAAATTATCAATAAGCCCTTTTCTTTTTATGCTAAATATAAACAATTAGTTTGGACGACTTTAGGTATATTTTCTTTAGTTATTTTTATACTGATATTACTCGTGTTAAATATCGTTAAAAGAAGAAAGAGTGAAAAAGCGTTAAAAAACCAACTCCGATTTATAAGAGTGCTGATAGATACAATTCCAAATCCTATGAATTATAAAGACATAAATGGCAGATATATTGGGTGTAATAAAGCATTTGCGAGTCTTTTAAATTGTAAAACAGAAGATATAATAGGAAAAACTGTTTATGATTTTTTTGATGCCAAGTGGGCAAAAGAGCAAAATGAAAAAGACAATGAACTTATAAAGCATAAGGGTACGGATAATTTTGAAAAAACACTCCACTTTCCAGACGGAAGAGCTAGAATTGTAAGCTATAGTAAAACTGCATATGATAATATAGATGGAAACTTAGGAGGAATCGTGAGTATCATGGACGATATAACTCAAAGAAATCAACAAAAAGAGTTTATAATCCAACAATCAAAATTAGCTGAGATGGGAGAAATGATAGCATCAGTTGCGCACCAGTGGAATGAGCCTTTGGTAGAGCTCTCAGCGATTTTACAGGATATGGAATTTAGTTACAAACAAGATGAGTTGAGTGAAAAAGTGATGGGTGATTTTGTAAAAGAATCAATGATACAAATTCAATATATGTCAAAAACGCTAAGAGATTTTAGAAATTTTTTAAAACCATCTACTAAAAAAGCATCTTTTTGTGCTAAAAAAGCATTGGATGAGGTTCTTGAAATTGTTGGAAAACAGATATTTTATGCACATATAAATCTAAAAGTTACATGTAAGCAAGAAGAGGTTATCGTATATGGGTTTAAAAATGAATTTAAACAGGTTGTATTAAACATCATAAATAATGCGAAAAATAAACTAATAGAAACAAAAACTGGTAAAAATATAGATATAAATATAGAGCCTTTAGTGGATAGTGTTAGGATTAAAATCAGCGATGATGGCGAGATAATTCCTGAAGATGTTATAGGCTTGATTTTTGATCCATATTTTAGTACAAATAAAAACGGAACAGGGCTAGGATTGTATATGGCAAAAGTTATGATTGAAGATAAAATGAATGGAAAAATAAGTGCTTACAACTATATAAACAAAGTTGTTTTTAATATAGTAGTCCCAAGCAAAGAGCTAAAGGAGTCAGCAATATGAAAATACTGCTTTTGGAAGACAATAAAAGATTAAATGAAACAATAACAAAAAGATTAAAAGCAAAAGATTATAAAGTGTGTAATTTTTTAGATGGGCAAGAAGCATATGAGGCTATAGATGATGGATATATATGTTTTGTCCTTGATATCAATGTTCCTTCAATCAATGGCATAGATATACTTAGGAAGATAAGAGAGTTTAACGCAAATACACCAATCATCATAATTAGCTCTTCGGTTGAGCTTGATGTGATAAAAGATGCATACAAATATGGTTGCAATGATTATATAAAAAAGCCATTTTTCATAGATGAATTAGAGATTAAGATAGAAAAACTTTGTAATTTTGATAATGATATAATTGAAGTTTATGATGGGTGCTTTTTTTATTTTAAAGATAGTGCTTTGGAGATAGATGGAGTCCGTGAGCATTTATCAAAAAAAGAGAGGCTTCTTTTAAATTTATTTTTATCAAAAAAGGGAAAAGTTGTCTCGATTGATTCCATCCAAAATGTTGTATGGGAAGGGGGCTTTGCTAGTATTGATTCTATTCGCTCTCTTGTCAGAAGAGTAAGAAAAAAATTTCCCTTTGAATGCATAGAAACCGTTGTAGATGTAGGATATATGTTTAAAAAATGTTTCGATTAGTAACAAATACTTATAAAAGTTCTGTTAATCTGCTTCAGAATAAAAATATCATATGCTTATCATACTGTAGAGATAATATACACATATATGTTTATTACATGTAAAGAAAAATTTAAAAGGAGAAAGTATGAATATCAAAAGAGTTCTTGGAACTTTAGGTTTGGCAGCTGCTGTAGCTGTTGGGGCAAATGCTGCAGACAAAACTGTACATTGGAAATTGGCTATGACATGGGGTACTAGTTTACCGCCATTTACTGACGCTGTTCATGAAATGGCAAATTTGGTTAAAGAGCTAAGTGGTGGTAAATTTACTATTAGAATAGACTCTAAAAATA
>JALUMJ010000188.1 GCA_027040375.1 Campylobacteraceae bacterium | reverse complement strand
TTGATGGTTACATATCTACAAAAAACAAAAAATCTAGATGAGTTTTTTGATGAAGCAAGTAAAAGATTAAGACCTATATTTTTAACCTCAATCACAACTCTTATAGGTCTCTCAACTTTGATATTTTTTCCAACTGGACAAGCTGTTATATTTCAACCTTTGGCTGTATCGCTCGGTTTTGGTCTTGGCTGGGGAACGATACTAAATCTTATCTATGTGCCAACACTTTATGCGGTACTCCACAGAAAAAAATATGAAAAAGGACTTGCGAAATATTAGAATAATCCCACTATCGTGGGATTATTCGTTATCTAAAAAGTATTGTATCAACTCTTTTTTATTTACCTTTGTTTCGCCTTTTCCATAGATATTTTCTTCAAGTTGCTCCAACACTTTCTTTATATATTTATCACTCTTACCATAAGGCAGTAAAATCTCAAAAAGCTCTTTGTCGTTTTTTGCTCTTTTGATTTTTTTGATTATCGGCATCTCTACTTTATCTGTTTTTTTAGTTTTAAATTTGTAAAAACTAACGCTAGCTAAAATTCCTAGTAAAAAGCCAACTAATAGATACAAATAAATATTTTTTTGATTAAAACTATTTGACTTGGCTACTAAGTTACTGTTTGCTTTATCTAGTTTTGGAGATATATTTTCTTTTGTATCTAATTTTGGTGTGATTACTTGTACCTTGCCGCCTTTTACTTTTATCTCTATCGGAGCAGTTTTCTTGGTAACAACTTTTTTCAAGTCTTTATCAAAATAGCTAAATTTTAAAGAAGGAATAGTAAAATCCTTATCAGCTATAAGTGCCACCTTTTGTGTAAAAACTCCCCCATAAATGCCATCTTTTAAACCAGTTTTTATTTTTGGCTCATCACTATATACAACCACATCATCAATATCAAGAACAAATTTTTTGATATCATCTACATTTCCGATACCATTTATGCTGATTGTAAGATTTACTGGTTTATTTGCCTTGACAGTAGTTTTATCGACGCTAGCTTTTATGTTGAACTTTCCATAAACTTCTAGATTATTTGGCAATGGCTTTACATGTATATGTAATTTGTTTGAGATATATTTTTTCCATTCTAGTGTTTGATTAAACGAATCAAAAAATGGGTCTCTAAATAGATTTCCACCACTATTTCTTCTACTAAATACACCTACATTTGCTTCGATTGGTTTGATTTCAAAATCACCTTGTTTTTGTGGAAAAACAATATAATGATATGTTTGCGTTACCTCATCATTTTTCATAGTTTTTACAGGTTTTTTAGTCCCCTTTATCCAAAAATCGCTGATATTAAGTGGGGTAATCATAATTTTATCAGCTTTAGAACTAAGCTTATAACGAAATTTCACATCAACCTTAACAGGCTCTCCTACATACACATCATTTTTGTCCATATCCATACTAATAGAAAATTCATCACTTTTTTTAGAAGCTATTTGTTTGACTACATCCACGCTTATCATATCTGTTGCATACTCTTTTCCATCAACAGTAACTTTATATGATGGTATATCCAAACTTCTGTTTGGTGTGAAATAATATGTTTTTGAAACTGTATTTTTATAATTTCCATTGATAATAGTTGTCGATGATGACTCCGAAACACTCTGCACATTGTACCCTGCAATCTTGGTTAAAGTTGGAAATTTTGGATTTTTTCCTTCCGCACTTATGGTAAATCTAACCATTTCGCCTTTGTAAACTGCATTTTTATCAACAAATGCCTTAACTCCAGCAAACAGTGAAGTTGACAGTAAAACTAATATAAATATCCTACCAAGGATTTTGTTCATCACTTTTTTCTCCTTTTGTACTAAGTGGCAACATTAAAGTGTTTATGCCTCTTTTGTTTAAAATCTTTTTATACTTTCTCTCTTCCATATCACTTATAGGTTGCACTTTTTTCTTCTTTTGCGCTTTTTTTGCATCTTTTTTATTTTTTTGTTTTTTGTTTTTATTCTGATTTTGCTTTTGCCTGTTCCCTTTTGTCTTTTTATTTTTATTTTGATTTTTCTTATTTTTACCAGCTTTCTTATTTGGTTTGTTTTTATCATTCTTCTTGCTATTTTTCTTGTTTTTATCAGACTTCTTTTTGCCTTTATTTTTGTCTTTCTTCTTTTTATTATTTTTTTTCTTCTTATTTTTTTTCTTTTTCTTTTGCTGTTTTTTCTTCTGTTTTTTCAAAAGTTCTAGATTATACTTAGCATCTTTATCTTGTTTTATTTTCAAAGCATCTTCATAACTCTTTATAGCATCATCTATTTTTTTTAGATTTGCATATGCATTTCCCATATTGTAAAGCTTCTTAAATTTCAAACTTGGATTACTAATTTTTTTGTATGTTTCCAACGCTTTTTTATATTTTTTTGCCTTATAATAACTATTTGCAAGGTCATAAGTAGCACCATCTTTGCCTTGAACTTTTTGATATTCGCTTATGGCATTTTTATAATCTTTACTTGCATAACTACTCTTAGCTTTACTTATATCTCTAAAATCAAGAAGACCTGCATTTAAATAAACTATGCTTAAAATCAATATTATTATATATCTCATGATCTCTTACCTCTTAGTGAAAAATTTGCCATAAAAAAGAACAATATCGCCAATGCTAATGGATAATAAAACAATTCTAATCTATCTTTTATCGAATTTATCTCACTGCCCTTTGCTTTAAATTTGGATTTTATAGAATTAGCAAGCATAGATATATCTTTTTTTGAAAGAGTTGAGCGCATATAAGCTCCTCCAGTTTGTAGTGCCAACTTTTTGATATTTTCATTTATCTTCACTACTACTATATTGCCGTTTTTATCTTTTAGGGCACCATTTTTTGTTTTTATCACTCCACCTTTATCGCTTCCAATGGCATAAACAAATACTACGATATTGTGCTCTTTCGCATATGCAATCTCTTTGCTAAAATCACTCTGATCACCACCATCAGTGAAAATCAAAAACGCCTTTTTCTCTTTGGTTTTATACAAGTCATTTGCCGCTTCTAATGCACTCATAAAATCAGTGCCTCTAAGGCTCATGCTCCCAACGCTAAGGTTTTTAACCAAAAAATCAAGAGAATAGTAATCTTCACTAAGAGGAGCGACTAAAAAGGATTTGGAACTAAATCCTATGACACCTACTCTTGCGTTTTTCATGTCTTTTAAAAAGATATCAAATTTTTTCTTTGCAAGTTTAAATCTGTTTGGATATACATCGCTCACAAACATTGAATTTGAGATATCAAGCCCCACGACAACATTTATAAAGGTAGATTTTACTTTGATATCACCCTTATCGATAACAGGGCGAGCAAGAGCCAATATCATAAAAAATAGACTAAATATCAAAAGAAAGTTTCTTATCCTCTTATTAAAACCCCTATTTTTAACTCGTATTTTTGCCAATACATCTTTGGCAAACAAAGACTCATATGATTTTTTATTGTATTTCAAAAAGTAAAAGAGTGGCAACAACAGCAAAAGAGCCCAAAGCCAATCTACATGTAAAAAATAAATCATACCAACTCCTTGTTTCTACTAAAAAGTAACAATATCGCAAAAAAGAGTGCGAGTCCTAATGGATAAGCAAAAAGATAATCTTTTTTGACATATTTATTTGCTTTTATTTTACTTTTTTCTAACTTATTAATAGTTGCATAAATCTCAGCTAGTTTTTGTTTGCTATTTGCAGAGAAAAATTTACCTCCGCTATCCCTTGCTATCTTTTTAAGCACTGCTGGATTAAAATCGCCAGCACTTCCAACTCCCACTGTATATACTTTTATACCGTATTTTTTAACAGTTTTTAGAGCAACATCAAGTGGAATGTTTTCTACATTATTCATGCCGTCCGTCAAAAGTATCGCTATTTTTTTCTTTGCATGTGAATTTTTAAAAAGATTTGAGCTTAAAAAAAGTGCTTCATACAAAGCTGTTCTTCTGCTTCCCGCTATGCCTACATCGATTCTTTTGAGAAGTCTTTTTATGCTTTTTTTATCATAAGTCAAAGGAACTGCTACATAAGCAAAATCTGCAAATATACTAAGCCCTATCTTGTCATGCTTTCTTTTATCCAAAAAGTCACTTACTATACTTTTTACTATGCCAAATTTATTATTTTCTGCCATAGAACCGCTCGCATCTAGTATCAAAGATATTTCGTAGCCTTTGTCATTTTGTATGCTTATTTTATCTGTGATTATTGGGCTTGCTATCGAGATTAGCAAAAGTGAAATAACTAGATATTTAAGTATATTTTCTAAAAAAAGGCTTTTTTTAGAAGCTTTTTTTAAAAACTTCATAGTTGGAAAAAATATAGCATCCATCTTTGGCTTACAAAATAACTGACACACCACAAAAGGGATGATAAGCAGTAAGAACCAAGGGTAAACAAATGAAATCTGATTTAACATTATCTTAACCCCTTTATGATTTCTTTTATCTCAACTTTTAGCGAATCTGACATTTGCGGAACATCTTTTTTATATTTAAATATTTCTAACTCTTTTAACAATTTTTTTATCTTCGTCTTATTATTTTCATTTATGAAATAAGGCACATTTAAAGTAAACGCATATGCTACATCTTTAGCGTCTTTAAAATTTAGATTTTTAAGGTTTATCAGTGCTTTATCCCTGCTTGTTGGCTTTTGTCTTTTCTTGGGTTGCATCAAATAGTATATAAGTACAGCGATACAAATCAACACCAAAAGACAAAGGGCGATAAGATAATACATAGAAAAATCACTAACCTCAACAATCCCTTTTATATCCCTTAGTTTTTCTCCCATAATTACCCCTTTAAAATCCCAGAAATTTTGAGATATACATCATCATCTGTGTAAATTTTTCCATATCTTATCTTATGAGTTAAAAAATGCGCATAAAGCTCTTCATCGTGTTCTTTTAGCAATTTTCTGTATTGAGCTAAACTGCTTTTATCCAGACTCATACTGTCTTCATCAAGTGAAACTGGGTCAACTAAAGAGATATCTCCGCTAAATTTCGGATTTTCTTCAAATCTATCTCGAACTATCAAAGCATATACTTCGTTTTTATGAGAAATTTTTGAAAGATCAACATCTTCATAAAAATCTCCGATTAAAAATATAAGTGATTTTTTCTTGATGCTAGAGTTTACAAATGCACAAAACTTATCGTAATCCACATGTTTTTTTACAGCGTCAATTTCAAGTGCATACTTCAAAGTATCTTCTAAAACACCAAGTTTTTTGGTTGGCTTAAACAGTTTTTCTAACTGCTCATCAAAGAAAACCGTAGTTAAATTATCACTATTTTTTAAAGCAGAATAAGTAAGAAAACCCATAACTTCTGCCATAACTTCTTGCTTGAATCTTTTAGTTCCAAAGTTGATAGAACCATTTACTAAAAATGCTATGATGATATTAAGCTCTCTCTCTTCATTAAAAAGATTGACTTTTACACCCATACCTTTGGCAGTTGATTTCCAATTTATACTTCTTACATCATCGCCAATAGCATAATCTTTGATTTCACTAAAATCAAGACCAGTTCCTTTAAATGTGCTAAGAGTATTGCCAAGATTTCCTGTAAAAACCTTCTTTTTAACTTTAAGAAGTATCTCTTTTAGTCTATTTCTCATAATCAAAAATCCTTACGGAGCTTTGATTTTATTCATAATCTTTTCTACTACTTTTTCAGTATCTAAACCACTAGATTCTGCTTGGTAACTTAAAATCACTCTATGCCTTAAAATACTATTTACAACGCTTGCCACATCAAGAGGTGTAACAAAGTCTTTGCCTCTAAGAAGGGCCATAGCACGACTAGCTTTGTACATGTCGATTGATGCTCTAGGACTTGCACCAAACTCAATCATATCTTCTAACTCATCCAATCCATACTGCTTTGGAAATCTTGTTGCAAAGACTATATCTATCATGTATTTTTGAAGTGCATCATCTACATGTATATCATCTAAACTCTTTCTAAGTTCCAATATATCTTCAACACCAGCTACTTGCTCAACACTTTCAAAACCATTTTTTGCAACTCTTTGAACTATCTCAAACTCTTCACTTGGGGTGTTGTAACCCACCATAACTTTTAGCATAAATCTATCTAATTGTGCCTCAGGGAGTCTATAAGTTCCCTCTTGCTCAACTGGATTCTCAGTAGCCATTACCAAAAAAGGCTCATCTAGTTTAAAAGTGGTATCAGAGATAGTAACCTGCTTTTCTTGCATAACTTCAAGAAGAGCAGATTGCACTTTTGCAGGAGCTCTATTTATCTCATCAGCCAAAAGAAGATTTGTAAAAATAGGTCCTTTTCTCACAGAAAAACTTGCATCTTTTTGATTATAAACTTCAGTTCCAACAACATCACTTGGAAGAAGGTCTGGAGTAAACTGTATCCTCTTAAATCCCAAACCAAGTGATTTTGAAAGTGCATTAATCGCTGTAGTCTTTGCAAGTCCAGGAACACCCTCAACAAGTATATGACCCCCAGCAATCAAACCAATCAAAAGAGAATCAACCAACTCCTCTTGACCTACGATAATCTTACTAACTTCTTTTTTAATCTCTTCTATTTTATTGTTCATCTCTCACCTTATAAATGTTATTAGCTTCCGAAATATTAATATTAATTTTTAAATATATTTTAAATATTATCCAAATAACTATTAGTTTTCCTATAAAATAT
>JALUMJ010000187.1 GCA_027040375.1 Campylobacteraceae bacterium | reverse complement strand
AAAATACTATACGAATTACAAAAAAACTTTCCTTTATGTGAAAGACCATTTGCTGTTTTGGCAGATAGGTTTGATATACATGAAGATGAAATCATAAGCATAATTCAAGAAGAAAAAGACAAAAATATAATCAGACAAACATCCGCTATCTTTGATACAAAAAGATTAGGCTATAGTTCATCTTTAGTTGCTTTTAGAATTGATAAGGATGATATAGATAACGCTGTCACTCTTTTAAATTCTCATCCTGGTATCTCTCATAATTATGAAAGAAACCATTCGTTTAATATTTGGTTTACTATTGCTGTTCCACCAAATAGTGCATTTGGACTTGATGATACAATTTCATTGCTTGCAAAAAAAACAAAAGCTAAAGATTTTATAGCTTTACCGACACTAAAACTATTTAAAATCATGGTGCAACTTGATACCAATAACAGTGCAAAGAAAAAACAAAAAATTAAAAAAAGAAAGTTCAAAGATATAACTCTAAATGCACTACACAAAGATGTCATAAAATATGCACAAGAAGATATAGAGATAAAAAAAGAGCCTTTTTTGGATATAATAAACAAAATAGGCATTGATTACGCTACTTTTTTTAGCACTTTAGAAGAGCTTCAAGAAGCAGGAGTTATGAGAAGATTTGCTACTATTTTAAATCATAGAAAAGCAGGTTTTAGCTCAAACGCTATGGTTGTTTGGGATGTAGATGAAGAAAATGGAGAGGAAATTGGAGAAAAAGTTGCATCTTTTAGTGTTGTTAGTCACTGTTATCTAAGACCAAAATATCCAAATTGGCCATACAATCTTTTCTCGATGATACATGCAAAAAGCAAAGATGATATAGATAATATCTTAAAAGAGATAGGAAGCGAAATAGAATATAAAGCAAAAAAACTTTTGTATTCTACAAAAGAATTTAAAAAACAAAGAGTAAAATATTTTACAGATGACACTATTAATTGGGAAAAAGAGAATCAGGAGTAGATATGGGTTTTTTAATATATAATAAGACAATAACAAGCAAATAGGGCATAAATGATACATAGATTATCAGATACTCCTTTACTGAAATCTTTACCAATAGCTTTAATAGAGGAAATTGGTAAATTTTCTAAAGTAAAAAAGTTTATCAAAAAAGATATGCTTTTTTATGAAAATGATGAAGTTGAAACTATATATTATGTTCTTAGTGGGGCTATAAAATTTTATAAAGTTGATAGGTTTGATAACGAAATATTCTTATATAAGCTATCAAAAAATTGTTTGATATTTGATTTGTCTAAATTGTGTGATGAGTATATACTTCAATGCTTTGCTAATGCAGAATTTACACAAGATAGTGAAGTTCTGTGTATTGATGCTAAAAAGTTTAAAGCTCTTTTGAAAACTAATCCACAACTCATGAAGAAAATTTTAAAAGAATCTTTTTTGATGATTCAGCATATGCAATGTATCATAAGTCGTGATATTGTATTTGATGGGACTTCTAAAGTAGCTCATATGTTATATAATGATTTGGCAGAATTCAATACACATAAAAAGCATGAAATCGCATATATGCTGCATATGCAACCAGAAACTCTTTCAAGAATT
>JALUMJ010000186.1:4109-22785 GCA_027040375.1 Campylobacteraceae bacterium | reverse complement strand
CAAAATACTTTTTGGATTCTGATATAAATATATCTTATATTTATATAAGTGCTAAAACCAAAGCAAAACTTTTTGAATTTGATGTGACAAAAAGCGATTGCAAGAAATAGGATATACACAATAATTTTAGTGATAAAATGGTATAATAGCGAAAAAATACGGGGCATAAATGATAAAATTTTGGCAAAGAAGAGCCCAGGAAAATATAGCAACTGTAAATCTAGAATTTGATGATGAATTGGCACAATTAAAAAAAGAGTTAAAAAATAAGATAAACAAAAGATTTGCAGGAAGTTTGGCTATAAGAATGGTAAGTAGTGGTAGTTGCAATGCTTGTGAAGCAGAGTGCAATGCCCTGTCTAATCCATATTATGATTTAGATAGACTCGGTATTCATTTTGTTGCTAGTCCGAGACACGCGGATGTTATGCTTCTTAGCGGGGTGGTTTCGGTAAATATGTATCATCATGTTTTAGAAGTTTATAATCAAATACCAAAACCATCATATATAATCACACTAGGAGACTGCCCACCTTTAGATGGTGTATTTGAAGAAAATTTTGCGATAAAAGGTGCAACTTCCCTTGACCTCCCGATTTCTTATCATATACACGGTTGTCCACCAGAACCAAAAGAAATCATAAAAGGATTTTTACAATTTATAAAAAGCTTGGAAAGTAAATCATGATACAAGATTTTTTCGGAACCTACAGATTAGAGATAGTTTATCTGCATATCATAAGTGCAGTTATTTGGGTTGGTGGTATGATTACTTTTCGTTACGCAGCTCATCAATCTTTCCAAAGCATAGAAGATCCAAGGATGAGATTAACAAGGGCTTCTCATGCTTTAAAAAGACTATTTATCATAGTCGCTCCATTTATCATTATATTATTAACAACAGCGATAATGCTCTCTATAGGATTAGGGTTTCGTGATGCGGCGGTAGATAATAATGGGAATGTGATAGATAGCCACAGATATTATCTTTACAGTATTATACATGTAAAAGAGAGTATCTGGACGATTATGAGTGTAAATTATATTTTTATGGTTTTCTTAAGAAATAAAGCTCAAAAATTAATCCAAACAGGAGATTTGCAAGAAGCAAAAAAGAGATTGTCTCCAATAGCCAAATATATGGTACCTTTAAATATAGTTTTAGGTTTAATTGCTATTTTTTTAGGCGTCTATCTAAGAACATCGTAGTAAAAGTCTAATTTTTAAACTCTTAGTAGTGCAAAAAACTATCCATGCTAGAGCAGAACCATCTTTTATATGCAAATAAATATTAAACTTAATCAAACTTTTATATGATACCGTATATAATACCAATATGAAAAATATAGTGATTGATACAAATGTGTTATTGTCAGCAATTTATTCAAATAAAGGTACTAGTTACAAATTGCTATCAATGATTGACAGTGATAAGTTTACAGTTAATATCTCGACAACACTGATTTATGAATATGAAGAGATATTAAAGTTAAAATCAAAACTTGAAATAAAATATATTGATTCAATTTTAAACTATATTTGTAAAATTGGGAAAAAGAATAAAATCTTTTATCTTTGGAGACCAAAGTTAAAAGATGTAGATGATGATTTTTTATTAGAACTTGCAGTAAAATCAAATTCTACAATAGTTACACTTAATGGAAAAGATTTTAAACCTGCAAGTGAATTTAATTTAAAAGTTATGACACCAAAAGAATTTTTAACGATAATTGGAGAGATACAATGAAGACCATGAGCTTAAGAATGCCAGACTATTTAAAATCAGCTGTTAATGATGTTTGTCAAGGTGAAAAAATATCATTGAATCAATTCATTATAAATGCTTTAAGCGAAAAAGTATCAGCCTTGCAAACTGTTGATATTATTGAGAAAAAAGCTTCGCGAGCTTCAAAAGAGGATTTTATGCATGCTTTAAATCAAGTTCCAAGTAATGAGCCTTGTGAAAATGATAAGCTTTAAGAGATTACTAAGTGTTGATGATTTAAAAGAGTTTATAAAAAATAAGTCTTTTTAGAGAATTTTATGAAGGGTGGTGGCATTGCCCATCCACTTTTCTAGCTCTTCCCATTTTTCTTCTTTCACGATAGTTTTGCATTTGTTTAGTTCTTTTTGAAAAAGCTCTATTGAATTTAACAGATTTTTTCTATTTTGCTTAAAAATATCTGTCCACATTAAAGGAGAAGATTTTGCTATTCGGCTCATATCTTTAAAACCACCACCAGCTAGTAGTAGTATGCTTTTTGGTTCTTCTTCACCCATAACACTGTTTGCAAGCGCATAACTTAGGGCATGAGGAAGATGTGAGATAAAGGATGCATGTTTGTCGTGTTCCACTGCGTTCATAAACACAATCTTCATGCCGATATGAGAAAATATCTGTATGGCTCTATTTTTATGTTTGTCACCACTCTCATCCATATTACAAAGAACTACGATATTATCGTGGTATAGATTTTCTATCGCTGCGCTTGGTCCAAATTTTTCAGTTCCAGCCATTGGGTGCGCAGCTATGAAGTTTGCTCTTATCTCTTTTGGAACACTATTTATGATTTTTTCTTTTGTGCTTCCTAGATCAACTATCGTTGTGTCTTTTGGAATATTGGTTAAATTTTGTAAAACATTTATGATAGCTTCAACAGGAATTGCTAGAAAAATCATATCGCATTTTTTTATCTCATCAAAAGAGACTATTTCATCTACTAGACCAAGTCTTAGTGCTTCTTCGCAGTGAGATAAGTTATGATCAAATCCACATGTAGAAGATATAAATTTTATATTTTTCAAAGCTAGCCCTAATGAGCCACCAATCAAACCAAGTCCGATAATTCCAATTTTCATAATGTTGTGCCTTTAACTAATTATTAATTCCAATAATGGTATTATATCTTTTTTTTATGACAAATAAAGGTTTTTAATGAACAAAATATTGGTATCAGGATTAATTTTAGCTTCTTCACTTTATGCTATTACTATAAAAAGTATAAAATTTGATGGCTTAATACACCTCTCTCCTAGCATAGCAAAAGAGATTATGAATATACATAAAGGCGATGTGCTTGATGTGAGAATCATAGACCAAGGTATAAAAAACTTGTATAATCAAAAATATTTCAAAGATATTGAAGTTAGTGAAAGTGATGGAGTTTTAAGCATTACAGTCGTAGAAAAGCCAGTTATCGCAAATATTGAAGTGAGTGGCATCGGAGATAATGATAAAAAAACTGTTAAAGAGACACTTGGGATTACAAAAGGTGAGATATTTGACCAAGCCAAAGTAGATATAGCGAAAAAAAGAGTAGAACAATATTATGAAGCTAAGGGATATTTTAACACAGTTATTGAAACTACTACTAAAAAATTAAATGAAAATTCACTTTCTCTTGATTTTATTATAAATAGAGGTGAAAAGATTATCATAAAAAAAGTCAATATATATGGCGCAAAGAAATTTGATTATAGTGATTTTAGAGGCTCAATCGCAAATAGACAAGCAGAATTTCTATCTTGGATGTGGGGATTTGATGATGGAGTTGTTAGGCTAAATGATTTACCGTATGATTCAGCTAGAATCAAAGACTATTACCTAAGACATGGTTACTTGGATGCTAAAATTAGTACACCATTTTTGAAAGCTTATATGGATAGCTACTCTGCTTATTTATCTTATAATGTAAGTGAAGGTGAGCAGTATAATGTTGGTAAGATAAATATATCTCTTCCAAAAGGTCTATTAGATACAAAGCAAATCATTTCTGATTTACATCTTCAACCAGGGCAAATGTTTAGCTCAAAAAGATTAAGAAAAGACCTTAAGACAGTAGAAAATGATGTGGCTGATTTGGGATATGCCTTTGTTAGAGTAAATCCTGATGTTAAGACAGATAAGAAAAAACATATTGCAGATATAAATTTTATGGTTTACCCTGGACAAAAAGTTTATATAAATGATGTTAGGATTTCAGGAAATACTAAAACGATAGATAGAGTTGTAAGAAGAGAAGTTTATCTAGCCCCAGGAGACTTATATAATAGAACTGATTTGCAAGATTCAAAAAGTGCATTAAAAAGAACTGGGTATTTTGAAGATGCTAAAATCAAAGAGATAAGAGTAAGTGAAAACAAGATGGATCTATTAGTTACCGTAAAAGAAGCTAGAACAGCTTCGATAGGTGGCGGAATTGGATATGGCTCATCAGATGGATTGCTCTTAAGTGCAAATCTCGCAGATGGAAATATATTTGGTTCAGGTATAAAGACTAAAGTAAGTATAGATAGGTCAGATAAATTATTGAGCGGTACGGTTTCTATAACAAATCCTAGGGTTTTTGATTCAATTTATAGTTTGGGTGGTAGTATTTATAGGTCTAACAATAGCTACACTAGTTACGATGAAGATAAGGCGGGTTTCAATCTAACGCTAGGTAGAAGATTTGGTAGAAATTGGAGAGGTTTTATTGATTACAATTTGGAACAATCAAAACTAAGTAATATTTCTCCAACCCTTAGCCCTATTTTATACACAACAGATTCTACATTAAAAAGTGCTATAACTCCAGGCGTTTCATTTAATAATACTGATGATTACTATCTACCAAGAAGCGGTATAAGTGCATCTTTGAGCATGGAATTTGCTGGTATAGGTGGTGATGAGAAATTTTTAAAAACAAGAGCTAAATTTGCTTATTTTTATGGTTTAGAAGACAAGATTAATTATGATTTGATTTTAAGATACAAGATGAAAGCAAATTATATTATAGATAATGGAGGGCTTCCAATAAGTGAAAAAGCTTATATGGGGGGAATTAGTACTGTTCGAGGATATGCTTCAAATTCAATTTCTCCAAAAAATCATTATCCTGACGGCGATTTATTGGGTGGAAAAATGATGCTCGCCAATAGTGTTGAAGCTAGTTTTCCATTAATCGAACGACTTAAATTAAGAGGTGCTCTATTTTTTGATTATGGTATGATTGGTGAAAATAGACTTGATATAAAAAGAGCTGGAACAGGTTTAAGCTTAGAATGGGTTTCTCCAATGGGTCCAATTAACCTAATATTTGCCTCACCATTACTCAAAGAAAATGGTGATGATACATCATATTTTGAATTTACAATGGGAAGGCAATTTTAAGATTAATTTAAAACTATAGCAAATGATGCTGGTTTAGCGAGTTTTTTTATACACTCTTTGGCTAGATATAGCTTCTTTTTTGACTTTACATGTAGCGTGTGGTTTGAGTATTCAAATTCAAATTTATCGTCTGCTAAGTCTTTATGAAGACAGTTTGAAAGTGCTAATATAAAACTAAGCCAGTTTACTATCTTTATATCTGGTAATAAATCTTCATAAGCCTTAAGATCATCTTTAGAAGGTAGTCTTTTCATATGATATTTGATAAGAATAGCTATTAAGATTTTATCTTTATGACAATAGCCAAAATTCAAATTATTGAGTATAAAATAAAAACTATGTAGGTTTTTTTGGTAAAAACTAAGTTTTATGCCTATGTTATATAATTTTGCTGATGTTTCCAAGATCTCTATATATTTTTCATTGATTTGATGTATATGTTCAAGAGATAAAAACAGATCTTTTGCATACCGAACAATTGAATCATTTCCTCTATTTTTTTCACTAAATCTGTCTATTAAACTGCGAAGACTTAGTTTAAAATTAGGCGCAAATCTATGATTTGAGTTTCTGAGTAAATCGCACAAATAAACACCTTCTCTTACGCCAACCCCTGATGTTATGATATTTTTGTTATTTAGTTTTTTACTTATTTCATCGAAAATATACAAACCCTCTCTTATGGTGTCGATTCTATCTTTTTTGATATTAAATTTATTTAAACTAGATACTTGGGAAGTTTTAATTTGTTGTATAAAATCAATGTGTTCGCTTAACTCATATTTAAAGCCATGCACGGTATCTAGTGGATAATTTATCTTTTTCATTATATTTTGGGATAATGATCTAGTTGTTCCACCAATTACAATCATATTATCATTTTTAAAAGATTCTGGTATGGCATCGATTACTTCTTTGACATAACTCACTATATCAGATGAAGGAGCGTGTTTGTCTAAAAACAACTCTTTGAGCCTAACTGTGCCTATATTTATGGAGATTGTGTCAGTGACTCTCCCATTTTCAATAAGCGCTAATTCAGTAGAGCCTCCACCTATATCAATAGTTGTAGCATTTGAGATTTGGTATAAAAGATTCGTAGCAGCTATTCCGCCGTAATATGCTTCTTTATTGCCATCTATGATTTTTATCTTTATATCTAAGTTGTTCTTTATTTTTTTTATAAATAAAGATGAGTTTGGAGCATCACGAAGGGCTGAGGTTGCTATACACAATATCTTTTGACATTTGAGTGTTTTTATGATGTTTTTAAAACCCTCAAGTGCGTCATAGGCTCTTTGCAGAGGTATATCTTGCAATACACCACTGTTTTCATAAGCTCCTTCGCCTATGCGAACCCTGCTTTTAATCTCTTTTATAAGGTGATATGCAAAATGGCTACTTTTCTCGAAAACCGCCATTCTTACCGAATTTGAACCAATATCGATTATAGCAGTTCTTTTAGCCACTACTCTTCTTCGCTAGTTAGTTGTACGAACTTCAATCGCAATTCTTCCATACTTTCTATATTGTCCTTGTCAGGCACAATACAATCTACAGGACAAACCGATATGCAAGCTGGTTCATCATAATGACCTACACATTCAGTACAAATATCTGGGTCTATTATATATATTGGATCTGCTTCTTCTATGGCACAATTTGGACATTCATCCCTACAAGCATCGCAAGCAATGCACTCATCTGTTATTAGTAATGACATTATTATTTTCCTAAAATTAAATTCTTAAGATTTATACAGTAAATATACTTTAAGAAAATTTAAAAAACTGATTTTTGTAATTATTTTTACTTTTTATTGATAGGAATGAATAAATTGGCTATTGTTCCTTTAGAATTCACTCTATTTTTGATTGATATCTTCGCTCCAATTGCATTTGCAGCTCCTTTAGCGAGAAAAAGTCCAAGACCAGCTCCAGGTTTATTACCATATCTTTTAAACGGTGCAAAAAGGTCTTGTTTTTCATCTATTCCACAGCCTTCATCTATGATATTTATACTATAACCATGCTCTGTTTGAAAACATTTAACTAAAATAGTTTTTCCAAAGGGGGTGAATTTTATAGCATTTTGAATAAAATTTTGGATTATATGTATAAGAAGTGTTGGTTGAGTTTTAATTTCGTATTTTTTTGGAGTTATATTGATTTTAAATTTTTTTTCATCCTGATAGGCTAAGATTTTAAAATTATTTGCTTTAACTTCTAGAAATTTTATCAAATCAATTTTAACAGGCTCTTCAAAATGGGCACCTTCTTGTCTTCCAATTTCAAGAATATTGCTTATCATTTTACTCATCTCGTCTATTATCTGATTATTCTCTCTTAAAATTTGTATATATTTCTCATTCTCTCTTGGTTTTAAAAGAGTTACTTCATTTTTAGTTTTCATAACAGCCAAAGGAGTTTTTAATTCATGTGATGTTCCTATAAATAACTCTTTTTGATACTCTGTAAAAGTTTGTATTCTTTTGACCAAGCTATTTATACTCTTACCTAGTGGCTGAAACTCTGTTGGTAAACTCTGCGGGTCAAGCGTTTGAAGAAAACTTTCATTCATATTTGCTAATTTTGCAGTAAATGATTTTATAGGGAGTAAAAGCATTCTTGAGAGAAATAGTGCATAGAAAATGATAAAAAATATAGCCATAAGATTTATAGTAAGAACATTGGTTAAAATTTCATCTAATACTTTATAGGTATTTGATATATTTCTGGTTATTTTAATAAATAGTGCTTTTTTCTTATTATATGGATAAAGAATTGTTAAAAAATGTTCCCCATGTACAATCAAATATTTATAACTTATCTTTAGTTTTTGATTTTTTAAAGTTATTATTTTTACTTTTCTATTAGGCAGATTAAGTTTTGGGTCAAATCTGTTTAGCCCAATATCATTGAAGTCAGATGATTTTGAGACAGCAACAAGAACTGCTTCTTGTCGGAGTTCATTTGTCAAATCTTTATAAATTGAAATTTTTATGTAATTGTATAAAATTGTGGAGAAGATTACAATTAGTACCGTCGAAGCGAGTACTAATTGTAATATAAAACTATGCCTTATACTTTTTTTGGAAAGCAAAATCTATAACCTCTTCGTCTAACAGTCTCAATAGTTGAGATTTCCAATGGTTTATCCATTTTTTGACGAATTTGGTTAATAGCTACTTCTATAACATTTGGAGTTACTAATTCTGGTTCTTCCCATATAGCATCTAAAAGTTGCTCTTTTGATACGATTTGGTCACTGTGGCGTGCTAAGTGAGTTAAAACTTCAAAAGGCTTACCTTTAAGTTCAATCTCTTGACCTTTATATGTAATTTTCTCTTCATCAGGGTCAATTGTCAAATCTTCGATAGTTATAACATTCGTTCCACCAAATCTAAGTCTTGCTTCGATTCTTGCAACTAAAATATCAAAATCAAATGGTTTTTTGATATAATCATCAGCTCCAGCTTTAAGTGCTTTGATTTCACTCTCTTTGTCATCTTTTGCTGAGATTACAACTGCTGCTGTTCTTGGAGTCTTTTGTTTTATTATACTTACTAAATCAACTCCATCACCATCAGGTAACATCCAATCTACTAAAACTAAGTCATAATTTCTTATGCCTATATAATACTCAGCATCTTTATAATTTTCAGAGCTATCTGTTTGATAGCCAAACTCTTGAAGACCTTCTGCTATGGTTCTTCCTAGCGTTACTTCATCTTCTACGATTAGAATTCGCATTTATTATTCCTTCATTAAAATTTATCCAAATAGTGCGGACAAGGGAAGCAGAATTATAACATAATTTTAGCTAGATTTAAAGTTTTTTTAATAAATTTTTAAAAATTGATAAAGTTTTTTTTAATTTTAGCACCAACCACACAGTTATCGAGTATATCTGGTTTTGAGATTTTTAGTGTGATTTGTTTGATTGTAGGAAATTTTTGTTTCAAAGTAGCCACTATATTTTCGAGTGCATCTTCTATAAGCAAAAATTTCTCTTTTTGCATTAAATCTTGCATGGATTTGGCAACTTGCGCATAATCTATAAAATGTTTGGTATCAAAATCATATTTAATTTTTGCATCAATTATGATGTTTTGAGCCTGAGTTCTCTCTGATTCTAAGATACCCAATATTGCTTTACATGTAAGGTTTTTTATAAAGATTTTCATACAACTCTTTTTTCTTCACCTTTAAAAAGTCTTATGATGTTTGGAATGTGTTTATAAAAGATGATAAAAGCTATGATTAAGATTGGAGCATGTGTTCTTATCTCGTTTATTTCAGGATGAATTATAAAAGAGGAGATAACCAATGCCGCGAGTCCCAAAAGAGAGGACAAAGATGATATTTTTATAGTTTTTGCAGCTACTAGCCAAACGATTAAAGCTATGATAGTTTCAACAGGCAGTAAAAAAAGATAAACTCCCATACCAGTTGCCACTCCTTTTCCACCTTCAAACTTAAGATATGGACTGTAACAATGACCAACGACACAAAGTATCGCCACTGCCCAAAGAGTTTCAACGCTAGCTCCTGCAAACTTTGCGATTGCCAAAACTATGATGCCCTTTAAAATGTCTAAAGCCAAAGTAGCAATAGCAACTTTTTTTGCTAATTTTGGGCTCTCTTGCTTTAAAACTCTTAAAACATTTGTAGCGCCAATACTGCCACTTCCAACTTTTGTTATGTTAATTTCCCCAAAATACTTAGCTAAAAGCAAACCAAATGGAATACCTCCGACTAAATAAGCTAATATATAAAATTGTATGTTTGTATTAAATAAAAAATCCACTTTGTTCCTTTAAAAATATTTCACAAATTTTATCTAAAATTTGTTTTAATTTGGCTTTTGGTATAATATACCCTTTTAAAAAAGTCCATTATATCTAAGGATGCAAAATTGAATAATAACGAATTAATAACTAAGATAAACAAACTAAAAAAAGAGTTAGATGTGAGCATAGTTGCTCATTTTTACCAAAAAGATGAAGTATTTAATATGGCCGATTTTACCGGTGATTCACTAGAGCTTGCAAAATGGGCAGCAAAAGATAAGAAAGCAAACCTTATATTTTGTGGTGTTGGTTTTATGGGGCAAAGCGTTAAGATATTGGCTCCAAATAAAAGAGTTTTTATGCCTAAAATCGCTTGTTGTGCGATGGCTAGAATGATTGATGTTGATTATTATGATGAAAATGTAAAAATTTTAGAAAAAGCAGGCATCAAAAAAGAAGACATAATGCCCGTAACTTATATAAACTCTTCAGCAGAAGTAAAAGCTAGAGTTGGGCAGATGGGCGGATATGTATGTACGAGCTCAAACGCAAAAAAAATCATCACAAAAGCACTCGAAAGTGGCAAGAAGATACTCTTTGTGCCAGACCGATGTCTTGGACAAAATATAGCGATAGATATGGGTTTAAAAAGTTGCGTTATAGGAGATGGAACTGACTTAAATAGTGCAGATATCATTTGCTATAATGGTTTTTGCTCAGTCCATCAACTATTTGAAGTAGAAGATATAGAATTTTATAGACAAAAATATCCAGATATCTTGATAGCCACACATCCAGAGTGCAAACCTGAAGTTTGTGCAAAATCTGACTTTGTAGGCTCAACTTCGCAAATCATAAAATACATAAAAGAGTTGCCAATTGAACAAAAGATAGCTGTTGGAACTGAGTTTAATATGGTAAATAGGCTAAGAGAGAAAAATACATTTGTCCTTTCATCTACAAAACCAGAGTGCCCAACTATGAACGAAACAACACTAGAAGATTTATATAATACCCTGATTTCAATAAAAGAAAAAAGATATGAAAATGAGATAATTATAAGCGAGGAAGTAAGAAAAAACTCATACCTTGCACTAAGTAGGATGTTCGAACTATAGGGTTGTCTTTTAATGCTACCTTGTTTTTGCTAAAAACTGATTGGTTGATTTTTGAATTCGCTGTATGTAAGTGCCACTTTTTTTAGCTATATTGATGAAGTTTGTTTTATCTTCTTCCTTCTTGAAGGCTTTACTAGGAAAAAAAATATATCCGCTAATGTGATCTAGCAAATAGCCTTTTTCTTCTGCAATTATTAGTGGTATTTCGCTCCATAAAACTTTTCTTTCGTTTATATCTATCCCGTCATCTTTTATGGATACTTGAAGTAGCTTGTTCGCATCTTTTTCACTATCAAATTTTTTTGACAAATAGAATGTTTCTATACGAATTTTTAGATAGTACCAATAGATTAACATAATAGTAGAAAAAAGCAAGATAGCTAAAGTACCTTTTAAAAGTGCCCCCACTACTCCAAATTGAAGAAGTGCTATGAAAAACCAACCCATATATTTTTTGGGAGTATGATTCATTTTATAGTCATATACAAACTTTCCTGCTTGCATATAGACTTCTTTGCTCCAACGGAAGCTTAAGACTATATCCTTAGACATGTTCTTCACTGATATCTTCGTATATCTCATCTCTTTTTATGACACTCTTATTTTCAAGCTCATCCAAAAGAGTTTTTGTTTCGTCGTAAAGCTTGTAAAATATTTTAGAGTTTGTTACATATAATTTTTTCTGTTTTTTTGCATATAGCCAAGCCCATAATATTGAACTTGCAAAGAGTCCATAAATCCACAATTGCCACTCTTTAAGGTCAAGTAAAACTATAAAGTATTGAACAGAAAAAAGTACAAAAAACTCTATGGAAAATATGATAACAAGTGTTGAACTGTGTTCAAAATCAAGTGTATATTTCTCTATCTCTTTGATTTTTTTTAGATTTTGGTTGATTTTATCAATCTTTTTGTGATGCTCTTTGTCTATATTTGTTGTTTCTACTTTATCTATGTGTATGTTGCTTAGGTTATACTCTACATTTACCTGCTTATATTCCTCTAATATTTGAGGATTTTCTTGCATCACATGTAGGATTTCTTCTATGCTTAATTTTTTTTTGTTTGCCAGTTTTTGTACATCTTGTAAGATTAAATCATATAAGCCTACTTCTTTTATCTCTTTGGCAACTCTTTGTAAATTTGTCATTGTTTCTCTTTGGGGAAGGGAGTCTTTTTGGACCCCCTTGTTTTTTTATTTTATTCTTCTTCTATTCCATAACTTGCAGTTTTATCTTTTGCAGGTAAAAATATACCAATAAGTCCTTTGATACCAACTGACATGACAATATTATATAAAAATAGTGCCCATGCGATGAGTACCATAGTACCACAAATTGCAGCTAAAATCATCAAGTGATTAAATTCTCCATGAACATAAAGGTGACGACGAAGCATACCTTGAAGTCCTGCCATACCAGCAAATGCACCCATACCTATACCGCCTATGAGGTGTAACCAAAAGTGTATGTTTGATAGTTTATGTGAGTACATCTTTGTGCCGTTTGTTACGATTGGCCATAGAACATAAACAGCACTATATAGAGTCATATACAGACCTACGATAAGAGCTATATGAACATGAGCAAAGATAATCCATTGTGTATTGTGAAGAACTCTGTTCATACCCATATCTGCTTGAATAATTGCAGCAGGAACAGCCAAACCAAATCCAACTAAACCACCAAGTAGATACTTGAGTTCCATCGTCATCTTAAGAGGTCTTGCTTTCCATAGAGTAACAAGTGTTATAAATAGTGCTAAGCCTTGAGTAAGAAGCTCAAACGCCGTAACCATCTCACCAGAGATTAATTTCATCATTTCAGGCTGTCCTTGATCTCCAAGTAAATGGTGAGACCAAACCATCCAAGAAACAAGAAGTTCTAACATAAGTGCTGCTCTTGCTACATTTTCCATGAACAATTTTTGTCCTGTGATTAGAGATGCAAGTAAATACCAAGATCCAGCAACATAAATAAGAACCAAACCGTCGGCAACCAAGTCAAGTCCCCACCAGAAAAAGTTTTTATATAAAAGTGCATTTATGCTTGCTACATTTAGACTCATTCCACCTGCGTCTGCCACAAGATAGATAAGAACTAAAATACCAGCTCCTAGTATAACTAAAGCATCTAAAAATGTATCTACTGTTCCTCTAAATATAGCAACAACAGGAAGCGCAAGTGCAGGCTCTTTCGAGTAAGGTGGGCGACCTGTAATCTTATGCCATATATTTAACATGCCATCAATTCCAAAACCAGAAATCAAAAGCTCTTTAGTGGTTTTATTTTTGTGAACACCAACTCTAGCAAATATAGTTGCATATATATTGTAAATAAATCCCAAAGTTCCCAACATAATAAGAGCAACACCAACTATAAATACTATACCACCTATAACATTGAACTGTGTTGTATCAGCAGGCAGTGGCCAATATAGTGTGTATAGCGGAGCATAATGTGAAAAAAATGCTGATAGCCAAGCTAATGCTGTACCAATTGTTATTAGTAACCAAACAGCATTTGCTAGCTTGATACTATACAAAGGTTTTTTTGTTAAAAAAGGAACCAAAAACATAAATGCGGCAAATACCAACTGATAAGTTGAACCAAATATACCTACTATTGGGTGAACTGTCATGATTGAAAAGTAATGAGCAGGATGTGAAAACATAGCAGGAAGTGGATTTGCAGGACCAGTTACTACTAATCTCATAATCATGCCTTCAGTCGCAGTAAGTCCAAAAAATAGAAATGCCATAACAACGGCTCTAAGGGTTACTTTTTGAAGAGCATTTAAACCTGTATGATCAAAGTTGGTCCCACTGATTAGATTTTTTGCAAAACTCATTTTTGACCTCCTGTGCATCCTGTTACTTTAACTAATTTTTTTACTTTCATCAAATCATTTCCCTCTTCATCATATTGTGCTGGACCAGAGTACTCTGTTGAAGTTAAATCAAAAACCCCATTGTGATTAAATGTCCATAGTATTTCATTTGGTGAACCAGGATCTACTTGCATTTGCATGGCCATTGTACCATCTTGTCTAAAAAGACCAAAGCCGTAAGTCAAATCATCACTTTTTACTTTAAATAATACTTTTTGGCCACATTTGATGTTTATCTTCTCTTTTGGAAGTATCCATTTATGAGACTTAATCTCAAAATTAAAAGTTTGATCAGGTGTAATGTGATCCCTGCTTATATCCTCTGATACCCAAGGTATCGTATTGTATGTAAAGATGTGATGCCCCACACCGCCTATAACCAAAAACGCAATATATGCATAAAATGGTATTCTAACCAATGAATTAGCTTTCTTTTTTTTCGTAAGGTTGTACCCAAACCATGCAATAATTGATATAATCAAAAATGCATAGATAGTGTAAGCAACATTATGAAACCTAAGCAACTCTATCGAACTCGCAAATGTCATATTTTTCCTCCTTGTAAAATTCATAAGTATTATATCTTAATTATTTTATATAATTATTGACTTATGTCAATTTTGCAATAAATTGATACTAGCAACCAATAAAACCTAAGCTATTATAAAAAAGAACCGACGATTGGATTTATGGTTTCATGGTATAAGAACGAGAAGGTCCAATACCGATTTTAAATAACTGACCTTACGCACTAAATGCACTCAGTTTTGTATTTAGTGCGTAAGGTCAGTTAAATAAATCAAATACAGTTTCCCGCATAATGCAACCACCTTATATAGTAGATAAATAATTATAGCATCTTATTGTTAAACATTAAGCCTAATTTGTGTAGATTTTTCTTATAATCTATCTAGAAAATGAGAACTTAAAAAAAATATGTTTCACACCATATGCAGAAGCAAAGCTTCGTGCTTTAGAAAAAAATAAAAATAAGTAAATTCTTGGCGAAGCCAAAGCTTCAGTCGCGAGGAATTTTTATGGAATTTACTTCCATAAAAAGGGGACAGTTAAATGATAAAAAAATTCGTAAAAAATGCTCTTCAAGAGGATGTAGGTCGAGGTGATCTGTTTTATCTAGTAGGAACTAACGAAAAAGCTAATGCAAAGATTATCTCAAAAGATGAAGGCATTTTGGCTGGTGTTGTTTATGTAAAAGCACTTTGTAAAGTAGAGCGAATAGATATAAAATTTCATATAAAAGATGGAAAACCTATAAAGTATGGGGATGTGATAGCTACTTTAAAAGGCAAGTCTAAAAAGCTTTTGATGTGCGAGAGAACTATCTTGGATTTACTCCAACATGCAAGCGGAATCGCTACAAATACCTACTCTTACGCAAGGCTATTAGAAGGCTCTTGCGTGAAACTTTTAGACACGAGAAAAACTAGACCACTTCTTAGAATCTTTGAGAAATATGCTGTTAGGTGTGGTGGTGGTCACAATCACAGAATGGGACTTGATGATTGTTTGATGCTTAAAGACACTCATATTAAAACCATAGATAACTTGGAAAAATTTATAAAAAACGCAAAAGACAAACTCCCATATACTGCAAAGATAGAGATAGAGTGCGAAGATGTTGAGTTTGCAAAGTATGCCATGTCTTGTGGAAGCGATATGATTATGTGTGATAATATGAAATTAGAAGAGATAAAAGAGGTTGTAAATTATAAAAATGCTAATTTTAAGTATATTTTAGTTGAGGCTAGTGGAAATATAACAAAGCAGAACATAAAAAATTATTTAGATACAAGAGTTGATGCTATTAGTAGTGGCAGTTTAATCCATCAAGCTACTTGGCTTGATTTGTCTATGAAGATAATCTAATTTATGGCAGATGATGCAGAAAAGACAGAAGAGCCCACCTCCAAAAAGATAGAGGATGCCAGAAAAGACGGGAATGTTCCAAAAAGTCAGGATGCTAGTAGTTTTTTAACTCTATTGGTTGCAATTATCGCATTTTTATCGCTTTTTGGTTTTATGCAAGAACATTTGGTTAAATTGTATCACTATTATCAATCTTTCATAGGAGTTGAGCTTACAAAAAATATAGTGGTAGAAATATCAGTAAATACATTTAAACAAGTCATATTGGTTGTAATTCCCTTAGCTGCCATAGTTGCTGTCTCTGGACTTCTTGCTGGTTTTTTTCAGTTTGGATTTGTTTTTACTTCTAAACCTCTTATCCCAGATCTTAGTAAAATGAACCCCATAAAAGGTCTTAAAAATCTTCTTTCTATTAAAAAATTAGTAGAAACTATAAAAACTGTGCTAAAAGTAGCGATGGTATTTCTTGCAGCTTATTATTATCTTGTTGATTTTACAAAAGAGTTGCCAAGTGTAGTGTATTTTTCGATATTTGAACAGCTTGCTTGGCTGAAGGGAAAAGCTATGATTTTAGGGGCAGTGATGCTTGCTCTATTCCTTCTTCTCGCACTTTTTGATCTATTTTTTGTCAGATATAACTATTTTAAAGATTTAAAAATGAGCAAGCAAGAGATAAAAGATGAATATAAGCAGATGGAAGGAGACCCCCAAACAAAAGCAAGAATCAAAAGAATTCAGATGGAAATGAGCAAAAAAAGAATGATGCAAGAGGTTCCGCAAGCTGATGTTGTAATCACAAATCCTACACATTTTGCAGTGGCTCTAAGATATGACAAGGAAAAGGAAGAGGCCCCAAAAATATTGGCAAAGGGGATGGATCACTTGGCATTAAAAATCAAAGAGATAGCAAGAAAGCATGATATCCAAATAGTCGAAAACCCACCTCTTGCTAGGGAATTATATAAAAAATGTGAAATAGATGAAACAATCCCAGAAAATCTCTATAAAGCAGTTGCTGAAGTTTTAGCTTATGTATATAAAGCAGGAAAAATCAAAAGAGATTAGAGACTTATCTTACGCCCTTTTTAAAGATATTTTTTGATTTTGTCAAATAGTTTGTCTTTTGTGCTTTTATTAAGCTCAATCTTGTCATCTGCGTCTATATAATATTCTCGAGGTAGCTTGTTTTGCTCAGTTCCATCAACATTGATTACATTTAATTGGGGAGCTATCAATTCACGCAATTGTTTCTGCACTACCATTTTTGTTGTCATTAAACTCATAGAACAACCATGGCAAGTCCCTGCTAATTCTATATAGATATTCCCATCTTTTGCGCCTAAAAGTTTTATATTTCCACCGTGTGATTTTACATACTCATTGACAGTCGGAAGATAATGCTTGGCTGCTTTGTAAATCTCTTCATCACTAAATATCATTTTGTTAGCCTTATTAATTTTTTGGAAATATACTCTAACTTTGCTTAAATAAGAGTAAAAATATCTTATTTAAATTTTAGAGTTATATTTGTGATATAATTGCATTAAAATATTAGATTAGTAAAAATCTACCATAGGGAAATGATGCAAGAATATAAAGAAGATGAGATAAGAGACATAACGGATGAAATTTTGGATCATATGATGAGCCCAAGAAATTACGGTAAGATTGATAATGCTAGCGGGGTAGGGATGGGGGTTGACCCACAGACAAATGAATTTGCACTTATCTATCTGGATATTGATAGTGATGAGTCCATAAAAGATATAAAATTTTCATGCAATGCTTGCCAAGATACGATAATAGCTGGCTCCATGTTTACTGAGATGATAAAAGAGGAAACGCTAAAATATGGCAAAGAAACAGCAGCTTTGATGGCTCAAAAGATAAAATCAGCCCCACCAAAGCAACAAGCTTGCTCAGGTATGGTTATAAAAGCATTTGATGCGGCAGCTCTACATGTAGAAGAAAAAAAGGCTGGCTCCATAGAAGAGATGAAAAAACTAGAGTTGGATACATCCTGTGAGGGTGTGGAAAATAAGGAGCAATAAGACATGGATGTGCTAGATATACTTGCCGATAAAAAAGTCTTGTATGCCGAGGATGAGAAGGGGATACGAAAACATATATCAGAAGTATTGGAGCTTTTTTTTGATAAAGTTGTCTCGGTTGAAGATGGACTTGAAGCTACTTATGAGATGGATGTGGCTAGTTATGATGTTTTGATGTTTGATATCTGTATGCCTCGCCTTGATGGTTTAGAAGCACTAAGAAAGATAAGACAAAAAGACAAAAAGATTCCTATCATCATACTCTCAGCACACACCGAAGAGGAATACCTTTGGAAGGCAGTTGAGCTTAAAATCAGCAAATATCTAGTCAAACCTTACGACAAACAACACCTTATAGAGGCTCTAAAAGTCGTTGCTCTTGAATTGGTGGATAATAACCTTGAGATAAAATTGAAAAATGGCTGTATATACAACCCTGTTAAAAAAATTGTTTGTGAAGGTAGTAAAAATATACAACTTACCCTCAAAGAGAGCCGTCTTTTGGAGTATTTTATCAAAAGAGAGAATCAAAGCGTAACATTTGATGACATAGGCGAGTATCTGTGGGATATGGAAATACCAACAAAAGAGGCGATAAAGTCTGTCGTAAAAGAACTAAGGAAAAAGATAGGTAAAGAGTGCATAAAAAATGTTTATGGTATAGGATATATGCTTGAATTTTAAAAGCCTTTCGCAATCTGTTTCAGTAAAAACAAAAACCATAGTCCTTGTTCTTATAGTTATCATAACGCTGTCCATTATATTTTTCTTTATTCGTTATCTAGAT
>JALUMJ010000186.1:0-4009 GCA_027040375.1 Campylobacteraceae bacterium | reverse complement strand
ATAGGATATATGCTTGAATTTTAAAAGCCTTTCGCAATCTGTTTCAGTAAAAACAAAAACCATAGTCCTTGTTCTTATAGTTATCATAACGCTGTCCATTATATTTTTCTTTATTCGTTATCTAGATATAAAAAACTTTGCAGCACGCAATCAACTCTCGGAACTCAAAAGGGTAACAGTTGTATATAAAGAGGCACTTAAAAGGGTCAGAAAGTTTTATACAACAAGAGGTTATGCAAATATAAACTCCTATGGGGTAGAAGAAGCATTTGCTAAAAATGATATAAAATCACTACATGATTTAAGTTTGCCAAGATGGAAAATTATCACAAAAGAGAACAAATATCTTTCATCATTTAGTTTTTATGACAGACATGGAAAACTTTTGATATATTTTGGCGAAAAGTCCCAATCTCAACTTCCTTATTTCAACAGCGTTAAAAAACCGTATAGTGGATTTTGGTATGGAGATGGAAAGTTTGCGTATCATACGGTTTCTGAAGCAAGAGATAAAGACTCAAAGATTGTGGGTTTTGTGGTCTTTGCTGTCAACCCTGGATACTTCTTAGCACAAATCAGAAGGATTATGGATATTGATGCACATATATATTTTGATAGTTTGAAGCATAAGATACTATTTTCTCTAGCAAAAGATAAGGAGATTGAACACTATATAAAAAATAGTAATTTGCTAAATCTTAAAGAGATAAGAAGCAATGGAAAAGATTATCTTCCGTATATCATAAATGGAAAAGGCATAGATAAAAATAGTAATTTTAAGATAGTTTTTCTGCAAGATATTTCTCATTGGGAAGAAATCGTAGATAAAGCGATACTTCAAAGTATCATCGTAATGATTTTGCTTATTTTTGTCACAGTTATCGTTATAAACTATGGATTTGATGTTATTTTAAGACAACTTGATGAGTTAAATCAAAAATTAGTCAAAAGCCAGAGTGAGCTTAAAGAGTTAAATAAAGATTTGCAACTAAGAGTCCAAAAAGAGATAGGCTTAAAACTTAAAAAACAAAAAGAGGCAAATGAAAAAGAGAGGATTTTAGTACATCAAAGTAAACTTGCGAGCATGGGTGAAATGATAGGCAATATCGCCCATCAGTGGAGACAACCACTGACTGAACTCTCCTCAGTTTTGATAAATATGGAACTATTTTTTGAACGAGGAAAACTCACAAAAGATAGATTAAGTACAAAAATAGAAGATGCAAATACACAGATAAATTTTATGTCAAAAACGATAGATGACTTTAGAAACTTTTTCTCTTCAGGTAAACAAAAAGAGACTTTAAGCGTATCTGTTCCTATAAAAAAAGTACAAAAACTGATGAGTGCCTCCTTGAAAAATAATGGCATAGAATTTATCATAGATATAAAAGAAGATTTTCATATCTTTGCTTATCCAAATGAGATGACGCAAGCACTTTTAAATCTAGTCAGCAACGCTAAAGACATTTTAATCGAGAGAAAAATAAAAGGTGCTGCCATTAATATAGTAGCATATAGTGATAATAGTAAGCATATCATAGAAGTAACAGACAATGCAAGAGGCATAAATATAACCCCGATAGATAAGATATTTGAGCCTTATTTTAGCACTAAACACGCTACAAGCGGAACAGGCATAGGGTTGTATATGACAAAAATAATAGTAGAAAAAAATAATGCTGGAAAAATTCTTGTTGATAATGGCGATAAAGGAGCAGTTTTTAAGATAATATTTGATTCTTGATTCTTTATTTTTGACTTTCATTCGTATGCTCCTACTTTACTTTCCCCCACTTTCCCCCACTTTTTTGTTATGATTTTGGAAAATTTTCAAAAGGAGAGAAAATGGAAGAGAAAAACTCCAGAAGAGATTTTCTGAAAAAGGGCTTATCAACAACTGCTTTTGCGATGCTCGCAACTTCGCAGGCAAATGCCCTTTCTATGAAAAATCCCGGACGAGATGCTAAAAATCCTAAATATATAGGACAAGTGGGAAAGCATTTTGTTATGGTTTTAGATTTAAGAAAATGTATCGGCTGCCAAGCTTGTACATCAGTTTGTAAAGTCGAAAACGAAGTTCCAAGTGACCAGTTTAGGACATTTGTAACTGAAACAGAAGTGGGTGAATTTCCAGATGTTAGAAAGGCTTTTTTACCTCAGCTTTGCAATCACTGTGAAAATCCAGCATGTGTGCCTGTGTGCCCGACTGGAGCCACCTTCAAAAGAGAAGACGGCATAGTAGTAGTTGATAACACCGTGTGTTGGGGATGTGGATACTGTATAAATGCCTGTCCTTACGACAAAAGATACTTCAATAAAAGAACAAAAACAGCCGACAAATGTAATTTTTGCGCACAAAGAGTCGATAAAGGACTTTTGCCAGGTTGTGTTGAAACATGTATAGGTGGAGCAAGAGTATTTGGTGATATAAACGACAAAAACTCTGATGTTTATAAACTTCTTAACAATTTTTCTACAACAGTTTTAAAAGAAGCAGAAGGCACAAAACCTCAAGTATTCTATATCAATTTAGATTCAAAAGTAGAAGAACTTTTTAGCACAACTCAAAGTCTTGATGATATAGTAAAAGCCGAAGAGGGATTCCAAAGAGAGTGGATGAAAACAAGAGAGGAGGAAAATCATGGATAGTATCAATACAATAATTTCGACTATAAGCATCGCAAAACCGTGGGGTATAGATGTACCAAATTATTTTTGGTTTACAGGAAGCTCAGCTGCTGCTTTTATCATATCTAGTTTTGCCCATGTATTTGGCTGGGAAAAGTATAAGCCAATAGCAGGAGTTTCGCTACTTATGGCATTTGTTTTACTCGTGGCTGCTCCATTGAATCTGATAGACGATTTAAGACAACCAGGACGAGTTTTGAACTTTTTTATGTATGGATGGGAAAATTTTCCAACATCTCCTATGAAGTGGGGCGTTTTGCTGTTGATGGCATATCCGATACTCATCTTTTTTGAAGCTCAAGCTCTCTATAGACCATATTTTGTCAGACAGGCAAAAAAAGGTGGAATCTTGTCTAAGCTATTTACATTTGGAAATATGGATTTAAGCAAAGAAGCGCTAGAAAAAGACCATAAAAAAGGCTATATCTTAGGAGCTATTGGAATACCTTTAGCACTAGCGGTTCATGGTTATACAGGTTATATTATGGGTGCAGTTCATGCAAATGTGATGTATCATACTCCATTGATGCCTATCATATTTTTAGCTTCAGCCATGGTTTCAGGAACTGGGCTTTTGATCATATTGATACCACTTTTCCAAAGATTTCTATCTAAAAGACAAGCAGTAGATAAAAATATGGTGGCAATTCTTGCTAAACTTTTATCTTGGTTTATTGTTTCAGATTTAGTTATGAGATTTTTATGGTTAACTTTTTCATTGACATTCGGAAATGGTGAAAAATACGCACTTTATAGCTATTTTACTCTTCATTTTGCAGATACATTTTGGATAGATTATGTACTTTGTCTTTTTATTCCACTTATTATAGGATTTACAAAACTAAGAAATATCCCTGTTGTGGTTTATTTTGGCGGTATTGTAACAGCTGTTGGAGTTTGGATATTTAGATGGAATACAGTTATAGGCGGTGAGACAATCCCTAGGACGACTCCTGGATATCTAAGTTATTCTCCACCAGCATTTGGACAAGACAGTATCGTTTCTGTGCTTTCAAACTGGGGTATTTTATTTGCTCTTGTTTGTGCAGTATTGTTGATATTTCCTTGGGATGAAGAGATGGAAGATTGTTATGAAGGAGTAGAAAATGCAAAGTAGTAGAAGAAAATTCTTACTAGGAGCTGGAGCAGCCGCAGCTGTCGCTTCTGTAGCAGGTTATAAAGATACATTAGGTGCTGTTGTAAAGCAGAGCAATAAAGGCGAGTTAGCGCAAGATAGTATATATTTTAATTCACCTAATGCAGAATTCAGTTTTTTAAATGATAAATTTGTACCTGATGAAAAATTTAAAGTTTGTGC
>JALUMJ010000185.1 GCA_027040375.1 Campylobacteraceae bacterium | reverse complement strand
AAGACATCGGCAAAAATGATAGCACCTATCATGATTGCTATAATGGCATGGACCTTTTCAACTTATATACTCTTAAAAGGCTTTAAACATATCATAAAATTAAACTTTATAACTGCTAATGCTATTGGCTTAGGGGTGCTGAAATTTCGGCTGAGAAAATACCCTCAACATTCATTAAAAGTGACTCGCTTTTAATGTTTAAACCTGATCCCGATAATGCGGGCGTAGGAAAAGGAGAAAACTGCATGAGTAAAACACTAGACCATCTCAAAGAGATTAACAAATCATATATACAAAATCTTCCAAATTCAAAAAAGATTTATGAACAAGGTAGCAAGGAAGATATACAAGTTCCCATAAGAGAGATAACACTAACCCCAACTGCTAAGAGTGATGGGAGTTTTGAGCAAAATCCTCCACTGTTTGTTTATGATACAACTGGCCCATATACTGATCCGTCTGTAAAAATAGACTTACATGTAGGCTTAAAAAAACTAAGAAATAACTGGATAAACCAAAGAAAAGATACAGAAGAACTTGAAGATTTTAGTTCTAGCTATTTTCATGATAGGTATGTAAAAGAAGAGTTAAGTGTGCTTAGATTTCCAAATATTCCAAAACCAAGGCGAGCATTAAAGGGCAAAAATGTTTCCCAATTGCATTATGCAAGAGCTGGGGTTATCACTCCTGAGATGGAATTTGTGGCTATTAGAGAAAACTGCAAATTAGAAGAGATGAGAAAAAACAAATTGCTTTCCAAGCAACATAAAGGTGTCAGTTTTGGTGCCAATTTGCCAGAAATTTATACTCCTGAATTTGTAAGAGATGAGATAGCATCAGGTCGAGCTATAATTCCAGCAAATATAAATCACCCTGAGAGTGAGCCCATGATAATCGGTAGAAACTTTATGGTAAAAATCAACGCAAACATAGGAAACTCAGCCACTTCTTCATCCATAGAAGAAGAAGTTGAAAAGATGATATGGGCAACAAGGTGGGGTGGCGATACTGTGATGGATCTTTCAACTGGTAAAAACATACATGAAACAAGAGAGTGGATCATAAGAAATTCGGCTGTTCCTATAGGAACTGTGCCGATTTACCAAGCACTTGAAAAGGTAAATGGAATAGCTGAGGATTTAACTTGGGAAGTTTACAGAGATACTTTGATAGAGCAAGCTGAGCAGGGAGTGGATTATTTTACCATTCACGCTGGCGTTAGATTGCATTTCATACCTATGAGTGCTTCAAGATTGACTGGAATCGTCTCAAGAGGAGGATCAATCATGGCAAAATGGTGTCTGCATCATCATAAAGAGAGTTTTTTATATGAGCATTTTGAGGATATTTGTGAAATCTTGAAAGCTTATGATGTGGCATTTTCACTAGGTGATGGATTAAGACCTGGCTCACTCTACGATGCAAATGATGAGGCACAATTTGCAGAACTTGAAACATTGGGAGAGCTAACAAAGATAGCTTGGAAACACGATATTCAAGTGATGATAGAAGGTCCTGGGCATGTGCCACTTCAAATGATAAAAGAAAATATGGATAATGAGCTTGAAGATTGTTATGAAGCTCCTTTTTATACATTAGGACCATTGACTACTGATATCGCTCCTGGATATGACCACATAACCTCAGCATTGGGAGCCGCAAATATCGGCTGGTATGGAACTTCTATGCTTTGTTATGTTACACCTAAAGAACATCTAGGATTGCCAGATAAAAATGATGTAAAAGAGGGAATCATCACTTATAAAATAGCAGCTCACGCGGCAGATCTAGCCAAAGGTTTTGCAGGAACTCAGATACGAGACAATGCCATGAGCAAAGCTAGATTTGAGTTTAGGTGGTATGACCAATTTAACATAGGTTTTAATCCTGATCGTGCCATGGAGTTTCATGATGAAGAATTACCAACCGAAGGTGCCAAGATAGCTCACTTTTGCTCCATGTGTGGACCTAAGTTTTGTTCCATGAAAATCAGTAAAGACATAAGGGATTATGCGCAGGAAAAAGGTTTGAAAAGCATAGATTCTGCCTTTAAAGAAGGCATGCATGAGCAAGCTGAAAAGTTCAAAGCAACTTCAAAAGAGATGGTTGGCGAAATTTATCAAAAAGTCTGATTATGATAAAAATCAAACTAAACAACAAAGACAAGGATATAGAAGAAAACTCTTCTATATCTGCTTTGATAGAATTGCTTGAGCTAAATCCTCATAGCATAGTCACTGAAGTAAACTTAAATATCATCCAAAAAGATAAAAGAGAAGATTATATTTTAAACGATGGAGATAAAGTTGAAATCATCACCTTCTTAGGAGGAGGATAAATGTTAAAAATAGGCGATAAAGAATTTTCTAGCAGACTTTTGAGTGGAACTGGAAAATTTAGAGATAAAAATGACATAAAAAAGATGTTAGAAAAGAGTGGCTCACAGATAATCACGATTGCGCTAAGAAGGGTAAATCTTGAAAATCCACAGGACAATGTACTAAACTACATACCAAAGCACATAACACTTTTGCCAAATACTTCAGGAGCTAGAAATGCTGATGAAGCCGTACGAATTGCAAATATAGCAAGAGAGGCAGGGTGTGGAGATTTTATAAAAATAGAAGTTATACACGATGCAAAATACCTTATGCCAGATAATGAAGAAACTATAAAAGCTACAAAAATCTTAGCAAAAGACGGTTTTACAGTTTTGCCCTACATCATGCCAGATATCGTTACATGTAAGAAACTTGAAGATGCAGGAGCTAGCGTGGTTATGCCTCTTGGCTCTCCTATTGGCTCAAACGCAGGGCTTCAAACAAAAAGTATCTTAGAGATGATTATAGAAAATAGCAATATCCCAGTTATAGTTGATGCAGGCATCGGACTTCCCTCACAAGCAGCGAATGCCATGGAGATTGGAGCTGACGCGGTTTTGATAAATACTGCGATTGCCACTTCTTCAAATCCCGCACTTGCAGGCGAAGCATTTTCATTGGCAGTAAGAGCAGGCAGAATAGCATATCTTTCAAAACTACAAAAACAAAGCCAGTACGCAAACGCTTCTTCTCCATTGACTGGATTTTTAAACTTATGAGTTTTTTAAATGTTCTTAGGGAATATGAAGATTTTGATTTTGATGGATACTTTAAAAATGTAACGGATGAGATGATAATTTCCTCTATAAACAAAAAAGTTTTGAATAAATTTGATTTTCTAAATCTTCTTTGCGTGAAGGCTAAAAATCATATTGAAATAATGGCTCAAAAAGCTCACGAAATCACAGTTGCAAACTTTGGATATACCATAAATCTATATCTTCCGATATATGTTTCAAACTATTGTAGTAGCGATTGTCTGTATTGTGGTTTTAGCAAAAAAAACAAAATTCATAGAAAAAAACTATCTTTAGAAGAAGTAGAAATCGAGGCTAAAGAGATAGCAAAAACTGGCATAAAAAGCATACTTTTCTTAACAGGTGAATCAAGAAAAGTGACTCCATTAGAGTATCTTTGTGATGTCACTAAAATCTTAAAAAAACACTTCTCTTTCGTGGCCATTGAAGTTTTTCCGATGAGCCAAGAGGATTACGAAATACTTTTTAAAGCAGGAGTTGATGGGTTGACGGTTTATCAAGAAGTTTATGATAAAAAGATATATAAAAGCGTACATGTAAGCGGAGAAAAAAGCAATTTTGAATACAGACTAGATACGCCAGAAAGAGGTGCAAAAGCTGGATTTAGAAGCTTAAATATTGGCACACTTTTTGGGTTGGGAGATATCAGCCAAGAGGCATTTTTTAGCGGACTTCATGCTAGATATCTAAGTGATAAATACTTAGAATGCGAACTTGGACTTTCACTTCCTAGGATAAATGACGCGGAGGGTGATTTTAAGCCAAATACAATACTAGATGATGTAACATTTGTACAAATTATGTGTGCTTATAGACTATTTTTGCCAAGAGCTGATATAAATATTTCCACAAGAGAAGATGCCAATTTTAGAGATAATCTTCTAGGAATTTGTGCTACAAAATTTTCAGCTGGTTCTAAAACTGAAGTTGGCGGATATACTAAAGCCAAAACTGAGCCACAGTTTGAAATCTCAGACAAAAGAGATAGCGAAGAGGTAATTCACAGGATTCAAAACCTAGGTTATGAGCCTGTATATAAAAATTGGGAGAGTATTTAAAATGGTAAAAATTTATAGGATTTTAGATGCAAATGTCAATCGTGCCGCTGAGGGCGTGAGAGTTGTTGAGGATATTTGTAGATTTCATTATGAGGATGAGCTGCTCACAAAAAAACTAAGAGACACAAGACACAAGATAAGAAAAAACTTAAAAGACATAGACTTTCACTTGCTAAAAAATAGAGATTCGGCTCATGACATCGGTAAAAAAATCACAAATCAAAGTAAACTTGATAAAAAAGATAACTTATCTCAAATCATAACAGCAAATTTTAAAAGGGCTTTGGAAGCCATAAGAGTTATAGAAGAGATAAGCAAAACCACCGCTAACATGTATGACATCGGCAAGGAGTATGAAGCCTTGCGTTATGAGCTGTATTATCTCGAAAAAGAAGTGCTTAATCTAACCAATAAAAAAAAGATTCCTAGCGGAATTTACGGTATAACTTTTGAAAAATACTCCAAAGGCAGAAGCAATATCGAAGTAGTAAGACAAATGATACTTGGTGGTATAAAAGTCATCCAATACAGAGAAAAAGACAAAAGTTTTAAACAAATGTATGAAGAGGCTAAAATCATCAGGGAGATGACCAAAAAAGCGGAAGTGCTTTTCATAATAAACGACCATGTAGAGTTAGCTATGATGGTTCAAGCCGATGGAGTTCATATAGGACAAGACGACTGGCCCCTTTTGGAAGTGCGAAAACTTTTAGGAGATGACAAAATCATAGGGCTTTCCACCCACTCAAAAGAACAAGCTTTAGAGGCAGTAAAACTTGGAGCTGACTATATAGGAGTTGGGCCTATATTTGACACAAATACAAAAGATTATGCAACTGTTGGTATAGAATATCTAGAATTTGTTGCTAAAAATATAGATATACCTTTTGTGGCAATCGGTGGCATAAAAGAGCACAATATAAAGCAAATCATCAAAGCTGGGGCAAAAAGCGTGGCACTTGTGACGCAAATCACTGAAGCAGATGACATAGTAGCTCAAATTAACTTGCTTAAAAAAATGTGGGTTTAGATATAATATCGTTAAAACAATTAAGGCATCAAATGTCATTTGATAAATTCAATTTTTCTGCTCAAATCAATGAATCACTACGAAAAAGTGGTTTTATAAAACCAACACCAATACAATCAAAAGTAATCCCTCTTGTTTTGGATAAAATAGATGTCATGGCAAAAGCACAAACTGGTAGCGGGAAAACAGCTAGTTTTGTTTTGCCTATCGTAGATATGCTTTTGAAAGATAAAAAAGAAGGAAAAACACGGATAAGAGTGTTGGTGATAACTCCAACGAGGGAATTAACCGCGCAAGTAAGCGAAATATTTAGAACTTTTGGTGAAAGTTTAAAAGTTGTTAGTATTGTTGGTGGTGAAAGCTTAGGTGACCAACTCTACGACATACAACAGGGGTGTGATATAGTCGTAGCAACTGCTGGAAGACTTCTTGATGTCTTTAGCAAAAAGCAAATGAACCTCTCAAAACTAGAATTTTTCGTACTAGATGAAGCAGACAGGATGCTTGATCTTGGTTTCTCAATAGAGCTTGAGAACATACTCAAAGAGCTTCCAAAAAAACGACAAAATTTACTCTTTTCAGCGACATATCCTCAAAAGATGTTAGACATAGCTTCTAAAATCACCGAGAATGCAAAAGAAGTTAGTATAAAAGAAGAAAAACAAACTGTAGAAAATATAAAACAAAGAGCAATCCAAGTAAACCTTGAAAACAGAAGAGTGCTACTAAGAGAACTTCTTCAAATCAACAAATGGAAACTTATCTTAGTTTTCATCGCCACAAAGAGAGCTGCTGATAACATAGCTAAAAAGTTTAGAAAATACGGCTACCAAGCAGAATCATTTCACGGAAACTTAGAACAAGAAGAACGCAAATATACTTTAGAAGATTTTAAAAATAAAAAGATAAATATACTTTTTGCCACAGATATAGCAGCTCGTGGACTGGATATAGATGATATAGATTGCGTGGTAAACTACGACCTTCCTCGTTCCCCGCTTGATTATATACATCGTATAGGAAGAACGGCTCGCGCTGGAAAATCTGGAACAGCCATAAGTTTTATAACGCATGAAAACAGTGAACATTTTAAATTAATAGAAAAAAAATGTCAGATTTCTTTGGAAAAAGAGCAGATAAAAGGTTTTGAACTTATTGGCATAGCTCCTAAAAAAGCAAAAGGGGAAGCTCCAATAAAAGGAAAAAGAAAGAGCAAAAAAGACAAATTAAGAGAAAAGAACAGTTAAAATTCTTTTTTTCTTGTTTTTTTAACTATGTTGGAATATAATAAACAAAAAAGGAGGATATCATGCAAGTTAATAGTTATGTTTTTCAATCACCTTATTCTAGTCCTGTTCAAGTTGGCAGAGTTGATAATTCCAATCATATCAATGATAAAAGCGAAAAAACACAAGATGACAAAAACAACAAGGCTAAAGATAACACGCAAGCATCAAAAAATGCAGAGACTTTTGAAAACACTAGAGCAAAAGAAGCTCGATCAGAAATGGCTCCA
>JALUMJ010000184.1:15513-22930 GCA_027040375.1 Campylobacteraceae bacterium | reverse complement strand
CCATGCGATGGATTTATAACCGAATGTGGAACTATCTCGTTTGGTTTAGCTTTGCAGATAAAAGGGTTTTCATATAGCGTCAGAGAATTGCTTGGCAATAAAATAAGAGAACAATCAAAAGATAAGTTAGAAAATGGAAAATTTATCAATTTTTATCTCTCACCAAAAGATTATCATCGTTATCACTCACCAATAGACATGCAAATAAAAAAAGCTATACATATCCCAGGTGCACTATATCCTGTAAATCTCAAATGGTTAAATAAGGTGCCAAATCTATTTATAGAAAATGAGCGAGTAGTTTTAGAGTGCGAAACTAGCGATAAAAAGCTTTTTTATATGGTTTTTGTCGGAGCTTTAAATGTTGGAAAGATGAGTTTTGTTTTTGACGAGAGGATTCAAACAAACTCAAAAAAAAGATATATTACATATTATGAATATGGTGATACTTTTATAAAAAAAGGAGCTGAGCTAGGAACATTTGAGATGGGCTCAACTATCGTGATGTTTTTTGAAAAAGATTTTATAAACCTTACATGTAAACTCGAACACAATATAAAATTTGGTGATGAAATCGCTAGAGTTATAGTAATCTCGTAAAAATATTGCTTACCGCAATCAATGTGGTAAGCAATATCAAAAGAATATTTGTTATTTTATAGAGTTTATTGCTTTAGTTAGTGTTTCTTCGCTTTGCATTCCAAGGTAAGTATTTACTACATTCCCTTGCTTGTCTAAAAGAAGAGAAAAAGGAATCTGTCCTCCCCAACCTGTTCTTGAAGCTACAAAATTTACGAGTTCAAATGCTTTATTGGTAGCAGGAATGATTGGATAGTTTATATGGTGCATAGAGATGAAGTTTTTCAATTCTGGTTCTGACATCTTTTGCTGAACATGTACAGCTACAATTTGAAATTTCTTACCTAACTCTTTTTGAAGTTTGACAAATCCTGGAATTTCTGCGCGACAAGGTGGACAATTTTTACCAAAAAAAGCCAATAAAACAACTTTATTTTTATATGTAGGTATGTATATTCCCCCATCCATTGTTTGCATTTGTATTGATTTGTTTGCAGAGTCTTTAAAAGTATAAGTTTTTAAAACATTCTGTGCCTGTAAGCTAATAGCAAGAGCTATAATTGCAAATAAAATTGTTATCTTTTTCATTTTTCACCTTGTTTGAGTTTTGTATAGTATTATAATATGTTTATTATGCGATAAAATTATAAATATTTTTTAAATATCTACACATTAAACCTAAAGTGCATAACATCCCCATCTTGTACTTCGTAGTCTTTGCCTTCTAATCTCATTTTTCCTGCTTCTTTTGCTCCGTGTTCGCCTTTATTGGCTATAAAATCATCGTATCCTATAACTTCGGCCCTGATGAAGCCTTTTTCAAAGTCATTATGTATGACGGATGCTGATTTTGGAGCTTTCCAACCTTTTGTGATGGTCCAAGCTCTTACTTCTTTTACTCCAGCTGTAAAGTAACTGATGAGATTTAGTTTTGCAAATGCTGTATGTATGATTTTATTTAAACCAGATTCTTTTACACCAAGTTCAGTTAAAAATTCCTCTGCTTCATCTTCTTCAAGACCCACTAGCTCTTCTTCTATTTTTGCACAAAGTGTTATAACCTCGGCCCCAACTTCTTTGGCATGGTCTTTTACTAGTTTTACGAGTTCATTGTCTTCAAGAAGAGAATCTTCATCTACATTTGCACCATAAATGATAGTTTTTCCAGATAAAAATCTAAGTTCTTTGTTTAATTCTATAAAAGCTTCATCTTCTTTTTTTGCAAAACTACTGACTGGTTTTAGTTCATCTAAATGCTCTTTTAATTCATATGCGACTTCGAGGACACTTTTTGCTGATTTATCAAACTTAGCTTGTCTTATTAGTTTTTCTATTTTTTTATCAAGTTGCTCAACATCAGCTAAAATCAATTCTGTTTCTATGATTTCTATATCTCTTATAGGGTCGATATCTCCTTCTACATGTACGACATTTTCATCTACAAAACATCTAACCATATGTAAAATCACTTCCACTTCTCTTATGTTTGACAGAAATTGGTTTCCAAGTCCTTCACCTTTACTAGCACCCTTTACAAGTCCAGCGATATCCACAAAATCAACAGTAGAATATTGCATCCTTTCAGGATTTACTATCTTTGCTAGCTCTTTTAATCTCTCATCTGGTACTGGAACTACCGCCTTGTTTGGCTCAATCGTGCAAAAAGGATAATTCTCGCTTTGTGCATTTTGTGCTTTTGTTAAAGCATTAAAAGTTGTTGACTTTCCTATGTTTGGTAACCCTACTATTCCTACGCCTAATCCCATTATTTTTCATCCTTATGTATATTGTTTTCTTGATAATAAAAATCTTTCATCCAGTAAGTGCACATCCTTACTCCTGCTCCACTTGCACCATATTGGTTGTATCCCCATGGTTTTTCTACATAAGCAGGTCCTGCGATATCAAGATGAAGCCATTTGTCTTTGAAATCATCTTTTATAAAATTATCTAAAAATATACCAGCAGTCAATGCTCCACCGTATCTTGAGCTAGATATATTTGATATATCTGCAACTGAGCTTTTTAGAAGTTTTCTAAGATATTTGTTAAAAGGTAGAGTCCCTGAGAGTTCACCGCTTTTTGTAGAAGATATTTGCATTGAGTTTTTAAGCTCTTCATTGTTTCCCATGATACCTACTGTGTATTCACCGACAGCGACTACGCAAGCTCCTGTTAGTGTTGCTAAATCTACTAAATAATCAGGTTTCAAATCTTGTGCAAAATCCAAACAATCCACCAAAACAAGTCTTCCCTCGGCATCTGTGTTTCTTACTTCTATACTTTTTCCACTTCTTGCGATTAGCACATCGTCTGGTTTATAGGCATTTCCTCCTATCATATTTTCAGCCGCTCCTATGATAGAGTGGACTTCAAACGGTAACTTCAAGAGGGCTGCTGCTTTTATGATATTTATAGCGGCCGCTGCACCACTTTTGTCTGATTTCATCGTAACCATGTGTTCGCTTGGTTTTAAGCTAAGTCCGCCACTATCATAAGTCAAACCTTTGCCGACAAAAACAAATCTTTTCTTGGCATCTTTGGGTTTGTAGCTTAAGTGTATGAGTCTTGGCTTTTCACTACTAGCTCTTGATACTGCAAGAAATGCTCCCATCTTCTCTTTTTCCAAAAACTTTTCATCTCCAATAAAACACTCAAGTCCATCAATCTCATCGCTCATTTTTTGAGTATAATCTGCTAGTATTTGCGGAGTCATCTCTTTTGGTGCTGTATTTACTATCTCTTTTGCACTGTTTGTAGCATTTGCAATAATCACGGCTTCATCCACTGCTTTTTCGGTAGAATTAACATTGTAAGATTTACCATTGTAATCTTCAGTAGAAATTTTAACAGTTTTAAGAGAAGAAGGATTTTTTTTGCTCTTGTATTTATCAAAAGAGTATGTCCCAAGCAGTATCCCCTCAGCTAATGCTCTAGCATTGATAGGAGGGCAATTTTTAGTATATAATCCAACTTTTACACTCTCATAACTACTCTTTTTTATAGCACACAGTGCAGAAGATATAGCACATCTTATGTCGTCACTCTCTAGCGAATCAGCCACCGCATAAACGATATCACTTTGTGCTAGATATGCAACATCGCCACTTTCACCTTTAAAACCTAGTTTTGTTAATGTTTTGGTATCTTCTACCCATCTGTGTGTTAAATCTTTATTTGCAACAAGTACGATTTCGCAATCAGCTTCTATATCTTTTAATTTTTCATCTAAAATTTGAAAATTCATATTTTACCTTTTTATGTTTTGTAGTTTAAGTTTTTAATCGAAGTTTAAAAGTGTTTGAGCTTGCACCATATCTTTGTCACCTCGCCCTGAGACATTGACGATGATAACTCTGTTTTCTAACTCTTCTTTTTTCATTTTCTTTAGAAAAGCTAGGGCATGTGAGCTTTCAAATGCAGGAATTATCCCCTCTTTTTGAGATAGCCACACAAAAGCATCAAGTGCTTCTTTATCCGTGATATTTTCATATCTAGCACGCCCTAAATCTTTTAGGTAGGCATGCTCAGGTCCGATACCTGGATAATCAAGTCCAGCAGATATCGAGTAAGCCTCAAGTATTTGCCCGTCATCATCTTGGAGTAGATAACTCATCTGACCATGTAGGACTCCCGGTTTTCCTTTGGCGAGTGAACATCCGTGTTGATTTGTGTCGATTCCTTTTCCGCCAGCTTCTATGCCTATACATGTGACACTATCTTCATCTAAGAAGTGGCTAAAAATCCCCATAGCATTGCTACCACCACCGATACAAGCTATAACGAAATCAGGCAATCTTCCTTCTTTCTTCAGTATTTGGGCTTTTGCTTCATATCCGATTATAGCTTGAAAATCTCGAACCATCATAGGATATGGATGAGGACCCGCTACAGTTCCGATGATATAAAAAGTATCTCTTGCGTTTGTTACCCAGTATCTTATAGCATCATTCATGGCGTCTTTAAGTGTTTTGCTCCCGCTTTTTACTGAGTGAACTTTTGCTCCTAAAAGCTTCATCCTAAAGACATTTAGTTCTTGCCTTTTAACATCAATTTCACCCATAAAAACATCACATTCCAACCCTAAAAGAGCAGCTATAGTAGCAGTGGCAACACCGTGTTGTCCAGCCCCAGTTTCAGCTATAACTTTTTTCTTTCCTAATCTTTTTGCAAGAAGTCCTTGAGCTATAGTATTGTTGATTTTATGAGCACCAGTATGGTTTAAATCTTCTCTTTTTAGATAAATTTTAGCCCCAAGTTCATTAGATATATTTTTAGCATAATATAAAGGAGAAGGGCGACCTACATACTCGTTAAAATAATAATTTACCTCAGCCCAAAAATCTTTGTCAAATCTTACTTTTTCATACTCTTTATTTAACTCTAAAAGAGTTGGCATCAGCGTTTCAGGAACATATCTACCACCATAGCTAAAGCCATCTTTTTCAAACTCTCCAAAATGCCCATTTGAATTTGGATCAAATTTAGATTTTTTAGGTATATACATTAATCTATCTCTAAAACAGAGTAAACAGAAGTGATTTTTTTAATATCCTCATCTCCATTTAAAAATTTTAAATTTATCACAAAACAAGCTTCTTTGCACTTTGCACCAGCTTTGTTTATGAGTGTAACCGCAGCTTTTGCAGTTCCTCCTGTTGCTATTAAGTCATCTATCAAAAGAACGCTTGGATTTTCTTTTTCGCATTTGAATGCATCTATATGAATTTGAATTTCATCAACACCATATTCTAAAGAATACTTTTCACTAATAGTTGTGTATGGTAATTTCCCTGGTTTTCTAATCGGTACAAATTTTATACCAAGCATAGTAGCAAGTGATGCTCCAAATATAAATCCTCTACTTTCAATGCCAGCTATATAGTCTATATTTTGATTTTCATATCTTGCTTTTAAGTGATTCATTAAAAAAGTATAAGCTTTCTCATCCCCTAAAAGAGTAGTTATATCTTTGAAGCTGATTCCTGGTTTTGGGAAATCTTCTACTGTTCTTATAGATTTTAATAAAAGTTCTTTGTCACTTTTGTTTAATATTTTCATGTCTATTCCTGATTTATTTAAAAAGTTTTACTTTTGCATATAATACTACAGCCGTTATAATGATAACTATCGAGTAAGCTATTGTGCTTGAGTTCATTATAAAAGTGCCTCGATTTTGCCTTTAAGATCTTTTATAGTTTGTCGCAATTTTTCGCTCTCCATTCTGTACTGTGAATTTCTGGTTCTTAGGGATTTTAAATCATTTTTTATCTTTGCCAATTCATCACTTAAAATATCTATGTTACCCAAAGACCTTTGAAGTTGAATTTGGTATTTTCTAATAACTACTTCAGCATCACCTAGAGTTCCTTTGATGATTATATTACCTTTTTTCTCTTTTTTTAAAAGAGTTCTATAGTAAAAAACCATAACCAAAAGATAAATACTAATAGACAATAATACAGTAGTTAATAGCCAAGTTGTCATTTAAATCTCTATCTTCTCAACTCTTTGTGCATGTCTGCCACCCTCAAAGTTAGTTTTGCACCATCCCTCAAGTATGGACTGAACAACACCAAGTCCAACAACTCTCTCACCAAAACAAAGTACATTTGCATTGTTGTGAGCTCTTGCCATTATGGCTGTATAGGCATCATGACAAAGTGCTGCCCTTATGCCCTTATGCTTATTTGCAGCAAGACTCATGCCTATTCCAGTACCGCAAATCAAAATTCCTTGACTGCCATCATTTGCTAAAACTTCATAACAAAGTTTATGCGCAAAATCAGGATAGTCAACTCTGTTGGCGTCTTTTGGACCTAAATCTGTCACTTCATGCCCCATTTCTACAAGCATTTCTATGATGCTAGGCTTGATTGCCACACCTGCGTGGTCAGTTGCTATAAAAAATCTCAATTATTATCTCCATTTGTAAAATGTTAAAGTACTTACGATTATATCATAATGAAGTTTAGAAAAGCTGTAATTAAAATAAATTACTATATCATTATAAAAATTTTACAAGGAATTTATATGAATTTGATGGTATTTGGCGCTCCTGGAGCTGGTAAAGGAACACAGGCAAAATTTTTAGTGGAAAAGTACAATATCCCACAAATCTCAACAGGAGATATGCTAAGAGCTGCGATAGTTGATAAAACTGCAATGGGTATGGAAGCTAAAAAGTTTATGGACGCTGGTGAATTGGTGCCAGATTCTACGATTATCGGAATTATCAAAGATAGATTAGACAAAGAAGATTGTCAAAATGGCTTTATATTAGACGGTTTTCCAAGAACACTTGCTCAAGCAGAGGCACTAGAAGATTTGATGAGTAAGAGTGGCAAAAAGCTTGATTTTGTTTTATCTTTTGATGTGCCAGATGAGTTAATAATCCAAAGAATTGCAGGAAGAAGAGTGTGTCCAAAATGTGGAGCATCTTATCATGTTGTATTTAATCCATCAAAAAAAGAGGGCATTTGTGATGCTTGCGGAGATAACTTAATCATCAGGAAAGATGATAATGCAGATACAGTTAAAAACAGACTACAAAATTATCACAATCAAACAGCACCTCTTATAGACTTTTATAAAAATATGGGAGTCTTTGCCCAGATTGATGGCTCGCAAGAGTTGAGTAAAGTAACAAAAGATATGTTTGAAGTGCTAGGGTAATTTACCCTAGCAGATAGTTTACTATATACCCGATTGGGGCAAAAAAGTAATTTGACAGTGGGGTTGCGATAAACACCAACAATATAATCATCCCATACTTTTGAATAGAATCAAAAAAGTTCATAATTCCATACCAACCATTTGATGCTGCTAGATAGGCTAG
>JALUMJ010000184.1:0-15413 GCA_027040375.1 Campylobacteraceae bacterium | reverse complement strand
TAGTTTTTATCCCATGAAAAGTATATGAACCATGGTTTTCCAACGATAAGAGAGTAGGGTACGCTTCCCCAAAATCTACTATCATTTGAGTGGTCGCGGTTATCTCCCATCATAAAATATTCATCTTTTGGTATCTTTTTATAAAATGCGTTAAATATCAAGCCTTGTTTTTTTGGAAATTCTTTTACAACAACAGGCTTCATAGCTAGCTGATTTGCTTGCATGTAAAGATTCATTTGCTCAAAAATATCTACATTTTTATCATAATGAATTCCTGGAAATTTATATAAGTATGGATTTTTAACCCACAATCTACCAGCTATTACAGTTAGCTGTCCTGGTTGAAAGTTTTTCTTCATATAATCATCGCCCTCGCGAAATCTTATATAAAGGGTTTCATTTGAATAAAGAATTTCATCTCCTCCAAGGGCAACACATCTTTTCACATAGTGAACTTTGATATTTCCAGGATATCTAAAGACCACTATATCTCCTCTTTTAGGTCCATCGGCATCTATCAAATGTCCATTTCCTCTAAAATCAGGAAGAATAGGAACTTCTATCCAAGGGATATGAGGTACAGGAACACCATAAGAAAACTTTTTTACAAAGAGATGGTCGCCAATAAGAAGAGTTTTTTTCATGCTACCGCTTGGAATTACAAAGGCTTGTGCTACAAAAAATATAACAAGCAAAACTATGACAACAGTACCAGTCCAACTGTTTGAAAATTTATATAATTTAGCTAATCTATTTTTCATCTCTTCCCTTTGCTGCTTTTAAAGTATTTGATAAAAGCATAGCGATTGTCATAGGACCAACGCCACCTGGAACTGGGGTTATATGTGAGCACTTAGGAGCTACATTTTCAAAATCAACATCGCCTACGAGCTTACCATTGTCTAGTCTATTTATGCCAATATCGATGATTTTTGCTCCGTCTTTTACCATATCTTCTGTTATGAGCCCAGGTTTGCCAACACCCACGACAATCAAGTCAGCCTTTAGAGTATGCGCCTTTAAGTCTTTTGTAAAAATATGACAGATATCCACTGTAGCACCGGCATTTAAGAGTAAACTAAGCATTGGTTTTCCAACGATATTGCTAGCCCCAACTATGCAAACATCAAGTCCTTTAGGGTCTATCTTGTATTCTTTCAAAATTTCCATTACCCCAAGAGGCGTGCAAGAAGCAAAACAATCCAATCCAGAAACTAATCTACCAACATTGAAAGGATGAAAACCATCTACATCTTTTTTTGGGTCAATTGCTTCTATGATTTTTGTTGTGTTTATTTGAGGGGGAAGTGGAAGTTGAACTAAAACGCCATCTATATAGTCGTTATGGTTAATCATATCTATTATCTCAAGTATCTTCTTTTCAGATATGGAAGAGGGCATCTTGTGAACTATCGAGTACATTCCTGCCTCCCCACAAGCTTTTTCTTTCATGCTAACATATGTTTTGCTAGCAGGGTCATCTCCTACGAGTATAACTGCGAGTGCTGGCGTGATGCCATTTTCTTCTAATTTTTCTATCTCCAATTTTACATTGTTTCTGATTTTTTGCGATAATGCTTTTCCGTCTAATATATTCATTTTTACTCTACCTTTATTGTTTATACGATATTATAACAAATAAGTATTTAAAGTGAGTTTTATGAAAGTATTTTTTATCGTTTTATTGTTTTTATCTTCTATTTTTGCTGAGGACTTTATAACCAAGATGGAGTATGCAAAGATGCTTTATGCAAACCCAAGAGGAATAGGTTGCAATAAATGCCACGGAGACACAGGTAAAGGCTCATTGATAGCCCGTTATAAAGTTAAGGGTAAGAAGATGGAGCTAAGAGCACCTGCTATAAACGATATGAAAAAAGAAGACTTTTTTAAGGCTTTAAGTAAAACGCATAAGGTGATGCCAACTTACTTTTTGACAAACAAAGAGATAGATATATTGTATTTCTTTGTCAAGAGTGAAGTTGGCAAGAAGTAAGTTAGGTACTTATGGTGATATTAAAATTTTTATAAAAAGGACATAAGATGAGAGCATTGATAAGTGTTAGCGATAAGACAGGTGTAGTTGAGTTTGCTCGTGATTTAGAAGAGCTTGGATATGAAATAATCTCCACAGGTGGGACATATAAGCTTCTAACAAGCGAAGGCATAAAAGCTATCGAGATAAGTGAAGTTACAAAATTTCCAGAGATGTTTGATGGAAGAGTTAAAACTCTAAATCCTCTTATTCACGGAGGAATTTTGCATAGAAGAGATTTAAACTCACATGTGAGCACGGCAAAAGAGCACGGTATAAAAGGTATAGACTTGGTTTGTGTAAATCTATATCCATTTAAAGAAACCATTTCTAGGACTGATGATTTTGATGAAATTATAGAAAACATTGATATTGGTGGACCCGCTATGGTTAGAAGTGCTGCTAAAAATTTCAATGATGTTTTAATAGTAACTGATGTGAATGATTTCGACAGAGTTGTAGATGCTTTGAAAAGCGATAAAAATACGCTTGAATTTAGAAGAGATTTGATGATAAAAGCATTTGAGCATACTGCTAGCTATGACAGTATGATTGCAAACTATATGAATAAAAGATTTAATGACGGCTTTGGTGCTATGCAGTTTATCGCTGGCACAAAAGCATTTGATACAAGATATGGTGAAAATCCTCATCAAAAAGGTGCCCTTTATGAGTTTGACTACTTCTTTTCAAATAACTTTAAAACTTTAAAAGGAGAAGCGAGTTTTAATAATATGACAGATATAAATGGAGCTTTAAAGATAGCAGCTTCTTTTGGGGATGAGCCAGCAGTTTCTATCATCAAACATGCTAACCCTTGCGGTTTTGCCATAGGAGAAAACTTACTTGATGCTTATGAAAAAGCACTTAAATGCGACCCTATCTCTGCTTATGGTGGAGTGGTTGCGATAAATGGGACACTTGATTTTGCTTTGGCAACTAAGATAAATGAGATATTTGTCGAAGTTATAATCGCTGCAAATGTTGATGATGATGCCCTAAGTGTTTTTGAAAAGAAAAAAAGAATCAAGATTTTTACTCAAGAGAGCAAATTTTTAGTTTTAAGCAATGACGAGTATGACTTTAAACATGTAGATGGCGGTTTTGTATATCAAAATAGCGATAAAGTAGGCTCAGATGAGGTTGAAAATGCAAAATGTGTTAGCAAAAGAGAAGCCATAAAAATTAGAGAAAAAGATTTGGATATCGCATATAAGATAGCAAGCTTAACTAAGTCAAATTGTGTAGTTTATGTAAAAGATGAAGCTATGGTAGCTATAGGCATGGGGATGACAAGTCGAGTCGATGCTGGAAAATGTGCACTTGCTAAAGCTAAAGAGATGGGACTTGATGTTTATGGCTGTGCGATGGCAAGTGAAGCATTTTTCCCTTTTAGAGATTCTATAGACGCAGCAGCTCATGCAGGCGTTAGGTGTATCATCGAACCAGGTGGCAGCATAAGAGATGGCGAAGTTATAAAAGCTGCAAATGAGCACGATATAGCACTATATTTTAGCGGAGTGAGACACTTTTTGCATTAATTGTTTGATTTGGATATAATTTTAGTAATTTGATTTATTTTTTAAAAGGAATGGGATGTTTAAAAAAAATATTGGTATGAAAATAGCTTTGGGGCTTGTCCCAGTGCTGATTATAAGCTTTGTTGTTTTAGAGTTTTTAATAGTTAAAGAATTCAAAAGCTCTGCTTTGCAACAAAGTGAAAAAAGTCTAAACACATTTAGCAAATCTGTTTTTCAAACGGTACGAACTGCTATGACTTTGGGTGATCCTTCTGTGATAAAAAAATCCATAGAAAATGCTAGTAAAATGGACGGCATAAAAGAGTTGAAGATACATAAGTCACAAGCAGTTATAGATGGATTTGGGCTTAGTGAAAAGCCAAGCGATGAAAAATTAATCGTAAATATAATAAAAAATCCAATAGCTAAAAATATAATGCTTGATGATAAAAACGGGCATAGACTAAGATTGCTAAGACCTTTGATAGCAGAGCAAGATTGTATAGGTTGTCATGTAACAAGCAACAGAGGAGATGTGCTTGGTGTAATGGATATGACATATTCATTTGATAGTATTGATGCAAATATTAGAGCCATTAGTTATAAGTTTATAGCCATATTTTTTATCTCTTTGCTCATAACCGTTTTTGTCGTTATGATTGTACTAAAAAAAGTAGTTGGAAAACCTATAAGTGAATTGCGAGATAGGGTGCAAAATATTTCTAGTGGAGATGGAGACTTGACATCTAGGGTAAACATAACTAGTCAAGATGAGCTTGGGGATACTGGAGACTATATCAATAAATTTATCCAAAAAACTCAATCAACTATTATAACCTCTCAAGAAATTTCAAGAAATGTTGAAAATTTAGGTGAAATGCTAAATGAAAATTCTTTGGATATTTCAAAAAGTGCTAACTATCAAACTCAAAATATCAGTAAAACCTTTGATGTGATGAAAAATGTGCAAGAAGACTTAAAAATCTCCAAGGAATTATCACTTAATACTGCAAGTGAAAATAGTTTGTCTTTTAAGATTTTGGATGACATGAGCAAATCTCTCAACGAAGTAGTAGAGGAGATTTTAAAATCAAGCCAAAATGAACAAGAAATGTCAACCCAAATCGAGTCAGTAGTCACTCAAACAGACCAAATCAAAGGTATTTTGGAGATGATTAAGGATATAGCTGACCAAACAAATCTATTGGCATTAAATGCTGCTATAGAAGCAGCTCGTGCTGGCGAGCATGGTCGTGGATTTGCTGTTGTTGCTGATGAGGTTAGGAAGTTAGCTGAGAGAACACAAAAATCCTTAGCTGAAATTGATGCAACAATCAGTATAATTGTTCAAGGCGTTAATAACTTGAGTGAAAGTATAAAATCAAATACAATATCTATAATAGAAATATCAAATAATGCCCAAAATGTTAGAAATATGAGTGAAGAAACTAAGGATAAAACGGCAAAATCTATAGAAGTTTCAAAAGAGGCGTCACAAAAAGTTTCTGGCATATCAGATTTATCTGAAGTTATGCTAGAGCAAATGAATGAAACATTTAGTGCTTCACATGATAATGAAAAAATAGCTCAATATTTAGCGAAAATTTCTCAAGATTTACTAGAAACTTCAAAAGAATTAGAAAATACATTGTCAACTTTTAAAGTTTAGTCCCCCGCGTTTTTGATATCTTCAGCTTTTTCTTCAAGCTGGAGATATCTTTCTATTAGAGGCTCTAGCATATTTTCTTTTTCTTCTAATGATTTACTTAATTTTGTTAAGCCGATCTCTTGATAGCATTTTGGATTTTGCAGACATAAATTTATCTCACTTATCTCATCTTCAAGTTTTTCTATTTCTTCTGGTAAAGATTTGTAATCCATCTCCTCTTTGTAACTAAATTTTTGAATCTTTGAATCTTTTGATTTAGTTTTTTTGTTAGCCTCTTTTTTCTCAATAGTACTAAAGTTTTCTATGGATTTTATCTCTTTTTCTATCTCTAAATATTGAGTATAATCTTGCCAACTCTCTTCGATCTTGCCTTCCCCTTTAAAGATAAAAAGCTTTTTTGCAATCTTATCTACAAAGTACCTATCGTGACTGACAAATATGACAGCCCCTTGAAAACTTTGTATGTACTCTTCGAGAATATTAATAGTGGGAATATCTAAGTCGTTTGTCGGCTCATCAAGTATAAGGCAATCTACATCTTTGGTAAACAAAAGTGCAAGGGCAACTCTGTTTTTTTCGCCACCACTTAAAACCCCAATTTTTTTATTTATATCTTCTTTTGGAAATAAGAAATTTTTCATATATCCATAGACATGCATATTTCTACCTCGCACATCAACTCTATCACCGCCATTTGGGCAAAAAGTCTCTATGATGGTTTTATCTTCGTCTATTATCTCTCTTTGTTGGTCAAAATATCCTATCTTGAAGTCGCCTTTTTTGAAGATTCCACTATCTACTTTTAAAATTCCTTGTAAAATCTTTAGAAATGTAGATTTACCAGATCCATTTTTACCCACTATCGCAATTCTGTCTTTTTGCAAAATCCTCATAGAAAAATTTTCTATCAGATTTTTGTTGCCCAAAGATTTGCATATGTCATACATTTCAAAGAGCATTTTTTGTTTATTTGTAGATTTTTCTTGATTAAAATTTTTTTGCTCTCTTTGCAGTTCTAGTTTCATCTTTGCTATCAATGCAGGATTTGTTTTAGCTTTATCCTTTAGCTCAAACACTCTTTGTTTGCGCCCCTCATTTCTTTTAAGCCTAGCCTTTACGCCCCTGTTTAGCCATGCTTCTTCTCTTTTTAAAAGTTTTAATAAGTTATGGTGTTCTTGAGCCATGGATTGCAATAGCATCTCTTTTGCATTGAGATAATCTTGATATCCCCCATTGAAATTTCTAATCTTGCAATTATCTATCTCGATAGTCTTGGTAGCCAGCCTATCGATAAAATACCTATCGTGAGATATAAAAACCAAAGTAAACTGTTCTTTTAAAAGCATATCTTCTAAAAACTCAACCATATAAACATCGAGATGATTTGTAGGCTCATCTAGCAGGAGGATATCGGGTTTTTTGAGGATAAGTCCAGCTAAAGTAACACGCCTTTGTTCACCACCGCTAAGCATATTGATAGACTTATTTTCATACTCTTTCAAATCAAATTTTTGCAAAACTCTTTGTACTTTATCATCTAGATTCCAAGCATCATGTGTGTCTAAAAAATCGATTAATCTTTCTTGTTTTTTTAATAGGCTTTGATTTTCAAAATCTTGCGCTAATTGCTTTGAGACTTGCTCGTATTCAATTTTGGCATCTTTTAACTCTTTTAATTCATTTTCGATAGCATCTTTTACGCTAAAATCTTCTGTAAAAGTTGGAGTTTGATCAAGCATATTTACTTTAGTAAATTTCTGTATAACCCTTCTTCCATCATCACTTCCAAGTGAGCCATCTATGATTTTCATAAGAGTAGATTTGCCACCACCATTTTTACCGATGATACAGATTCGTTCACCCTGATGCACCGAAAAATCAATATGATTGAAAATATGTTGTGATTCGTAAGCTTTGCTGATATCTAATAGGTCTAATAGTGCCAAGTATGTCCTTGTGATGTATTAATGTCTTATTTTAGCATAAAATCTCTTTTTAAAACATTTTAGGTACAATTGCATAAAAAAATAAGGATTTATATGTTAACTATTAGTGTTGTATATACACTTTATGTATTGGTAAAATTTTATGCTACTGTTATGGAGATTGGTTTTGTTGTAAAAGCCAAAAAAACAAAACCAGTTGTTTTAACTCCTGCAAATTTTTTAAAAGCGGCGAATTATAAAATCGACACTTCAAAGATGGAATTAGTTACGATATTATATGACTTATTACTGTTTTTTTGGTGGATTGGTTATGGTTTAAATATGTTAGATGCTAGTATTTCCACACAAAATGAAATCATCAGATCTGTGATTTTTGTGGATTTATTTATCGTAATAAATTACTTTTTCTCTCTTCCTTTTGATTTGTATAAAACTTTTTCGCTAGATAAACAATATGGCTTTTCAAAGATAGATGTAAAAACATATTTGAAAGATACTGTAAAATCAAGCCTATTGTTTATGATTTTTGGTTCGGCTATTATTGCTTTGATTTCTTGGATTATGCTTTCGTTTTCATCTTGGTGGTTGTGGGGATTTGGTGCAGTTTTTATCATAATTTTATTTGTAAATATGATTTATCCAACGCTAATAGCTCCTATATTTAACAAATTCACACCTTTAGATAATGATGATTTAAGAAATTCTATAGAAGAGTTACTTCAAAAAGCAGGATTAAAAAGTAGCGGTGTATTTAGTTTGGACGCTAGCAAGAGAGACAGCAGGCTAAATGCCTATTTTGGAGGACTTGGAAAATCTAAAAGAGTTGTTTTGTTTGATACTTTGATAGAAAAATTAGACAAGCATGAGCTTTTGGCGGTTTTAGGACATGAGCTTGGGCACTTTAAGCATAAAGATATCATCAAAAATATCTTAACGAGTGGCTTAATGCTCTTCATTATGTTTGCAATTTTTGGAAATATTCCTCAAGATATATTTTTACAACTAGGCATCAGCAATGGAATTTATATGAATATTATACTTTTTTTGATGCTCTCACCTGTTCTTTCGTTTTTGTTTATGCCATTTTTTGGAATGATAAGTAGAAAAAACGAATATGCAGCCGATGAATACGGAAGTGAATGTGAAAGCAAAGAGGCTTTAAGTTCCGCTTTGATGAAGTTAGCTGACGAAAATAAAAGCTTCCCTTTATCTCACCCTTTGAGTATATTTTTATATTTTACACATCCGCCTTTGGTGCAAAGATTACAAAAATTAGGAGTTGATATAGAAGCAAGCAGTGAGTGTATGGAAGAGTCTTGCCCAGCATAAAAGAGATACTTACCAAGAGTGCAAATCGTTTAAGAAAAGTGGCTAGAAGCCCTAGAAAAGAGGCTTCAACCTTGCTTGCTCACTCTTTACATGTAAGCGATATTTGGCTTATAAGCCACGATGACAAGATTATAGAGGTTCCAAAAGATTTTGAAGAATTTATAAAAAAAAGAGAAGCCGAATATCCCTTAGAGTATATCATACAGCGAACATCATTTTATGGAAAAGATTTTTATACAGATGAGCGGGTTTTGATACCAAGACCTGAAACTGAGATATTGATAGATAAAGTTATCTGTACATGTAAGGATTTGAAAAGCCCAACTATCGCTGAAATAGGAACAGGAAGTGGGATTATCTCTATTATGCTTGCTTTGCTTTTGCCAAACGCTAAAATCATAGCTACTGACATATCAAAAGATGCACTTGAAGTCGCCAAGATAAATGCTAAAGAGCAAGGAGTGTTAGAGAAAATAAAGTTTATAAATTGTAATTTATTTGATGGCGTAAATCAAGATATAGATGTCATTGTCTCAAACCCTCCATACATAAAAAAAGATGAAAAATTAGAAAAAAATCTCTCATATGAGCCTGATTTAGCACTTTTTGGAGGAGAAAAAGGAGATGAAATTTTAAAGCAAATCATAGATATTGCCATCAAAAAAAGAGTGAGTATTTTAGCTTGTGAGATGGGATATGACCAAAAAGAAAAGATAACAAATCACCTAAAAAACTATAACTTAAAGGCTGAGTTTTACAAAGATTTAGCAGGAATTGATAGGGGTTTTGTTATCAATCAAAAATACAAAGGAGCTATTTAGAAACAGATAACAAATTTAAAAAATAACATTAGACTTATAAGAGTTGAAAGTGCTAGAAAAGGCTAATGGGAAGCAAAAAATTAAACAAGCAAATATTTATAAAGTGGTAAGATAACTATCTTTTTGCCATCAACTACGACTTCACTCTCTTCATCTTTTGTGATAAGATAAGATTTATCAAGATGAAAATATTCCATAGCCTCAAAAAGACCTTTTACCTCTCTTTGTTTTGTTTTGTCATTTTTTAAGTCATAACTTACATTGACCAAAGCCTGCTTACCGTCTATCTTTGTATAAAAATCAACCTCTTGTTTTTGCTTAAAATAGTAAACCTCTTTCGTCTGTCTTCTTAGATGTAAAAAAACAACATTTTCGTAAAGCTTGCTAAAATCCTCACCGATAGCATAATCATAAATCTTTTTAAATCCATTATCTATAGCGTAAATCTTTTTAGGATTTCTCTGTTCATCTTTGACAGAATTTCGATATATGGGTACGCCAAAAAGAGCATAAGCATCTTCAAGATGTGAATTATACTCAAAAACAGTATCTTTGGAAAGCTTAAAACCTTGTGATTTAAATTCATTATAGAGCTTTGTAAAGCTAATGAGTGTAGCGATATTTGTAAAACAATATTTCGTGAGATGTTTTAGTAAGCTTCTGTTCTTGACATTGTATCTATCGACAATATCTTTATATACAATGAGTTTCAAATAATCACTCAGTATCTTTCTTGAGATCATCTTGTCTTCATCGATAGTCTCAGCAAATCCCCCGTCTATCAGGTAACTTAGAAGAGAGTGTTTTATGAAACCTAATGATTTTGTGGAGTGTAGATTTATATCGATATCTTTGTATCCTAGATATTCTCTAAAAGAGAAAGGAAAAATCTCATAAGTTATGCTTCTACCTCTAAGACTTGTAGCGATTTCAGATGAGAGTAGCTTTGAGCTTGAGCCTGTTATATAGATGGCGATATCAAAACTATCATACACTCTTCTAACATATCTCTCCCAGCCGTCAACAACTTGTACTTCATCCAAGAATAGATATATTTTTTCATCAGTTTTATGTGGATACAACTCAAAATAGCCCTCTAAAATCAAATCAAGATGTTTTAGTTCAAGAGGATAGAGTCTATCATCTTCAAAATTGATATAGATGATATTATCTGGGCTAGTTTTTTGACGGAGTTTGTTTATGGTGTCAAATAAAAGCGAACTTTTCCCACTTCTTCTTACACCTATAAGAGATATAATCTTTTTAGATTCCAAAGGTATCTGATAATCTCTTGGCATAATCCCTTTTATATCTCTTTGTATAAAATCAACAATGAGTTTTTTAAACACTTCTTTCATAAATTATCCTTTTCTATAGGGATAATTATAGCATATTTATACTTATTTGAAAGTATGAAATATAGTTTGACTTTTAACCTTATTTAAGTTCTTGAAGGCATAGCATTAATCCATCTGGTTTCGCATAAATGTGGGGATATCAAGATAATCATCTTGTTCCTCATATCCACCAACTACCTTTTTCATATTCATCATTCTTTCTCTTATGGAAGTTTGATTTACTTCTGTTTGTATATCTTCTGTTTTTAACTTATTTTCAAATCCAGTTGCTACTATCGTCACTTTTGCTTCATCTGCGTCCATCGCATCATCTGTTGTTGTACCAAAGATTACATCGGCATCTTCGTCTGCACTGTTATATACTATCTCCATAGCATCACTAATATCTGTTATAGGACAAGAAGGTGGTATATGAAAATGAACAAGAACGCCAAGAGCTCCATCTATAGACATATTGTCAAGAAGTGGTGATTCGATAGCATTTTTGATGGCTTCTGCTGCTGCCCCTTCGCCTTGGCTTGTGCCAACACCCATAAGTGCCATACCTCTATGGCTCATAACAGTTTGAACATCAGCAAAGTCTAGGTTTATATCGCTATTACCAGATGATAGAACCACTAAGCTCATGCCACCTACCGCACGACTAAGCACATCATCAACTATCTTAAAACTGTCTTTTATGCCCAATTTCTTATCAACTATAGAAAGAAGCTTGTCGTTTGGAATCACTACGATAGAATCACTCTCTTTTTTGAGTTCATTTATACCATTTTGTGCTAATTTTGATCTTTTTCTGCCTTCAAACATAAATGGTTTTGTAACGACAGATACTGTGAGTGCACCTATCTCTTTTGCGGCTTGTGCGATTACTGGTGCTGCACCTGTTCCTGTTCCACCACCAAAACCTGAAGCTATAAATACAATATCAGCATTTTCTAAAGCACATTTTATCTCTTCATAGCTTTCCAATGCTGATTCTTTGCCAACTTCAGGGATCATACCAGCTCCAAGACCTTTTGTCTTTTTTTCACCAAGTTGTATCTTTGTGGTTGCATTTGAGTATTCTAATGCTTGAGCGTCTGTGTTGGCAACTATAAGGTCGATTCCCTTGATGCCCTCAGCAATCATGTGGTTAACCATGTTTCCACCACCACCACCGACACCTATAACTTTTATCTTTGCTCCGTAAGTATATTTTGATTCTTCAATGCTAAAGCCACTCATGTGCTTACTCCCTTAAAATAATTGTGTTAGTCGGTTCCATAAATTAGCAAAGAAACCATTTTTGTCATTTTTGTCATTTATATCTGCTATATTTGCCAATTTATCTTTCGTGCTCAATATCTTGTCGCCTTGCTTTACTATTTCTATGCCTTCTTCTAATATATCATCTATGTCGTTTGTCTTATCAAATTGTGCTTGGTTGTGCGTTGGAAACTCTAGAGTTTCATTTTTATATCTTAAATTTTTATTTGAATCTATTTCATATGGAGTAAAATAACCGCCACCATATAGTACTAATCCGATAGCAGATGAGTAACTAGGGTCTCTTAGGGTTTCAAATAGTCCATCCATTTCTCTTGGTTTTGCAACTCTTGAGGGAAGATTATCAAATATAACAGAGGCTAAATCTCTTATGCCTTCAATTTTTGTAAGCCCACCTGTAAGTACAACTCCTGCGCCAACTTGGTCTTTAAATCCACTATCTTCAAGCATTTTAGCCAATATCATTAGCGTTTCCTCAACCCTTACATATATAACATTTGACACAATATCCAAGGAGACTTCATGAGTTGAGCCATCATCACCTATGATAGGCAATTCTATCAATTCTGAAGAATTGCTACCTAAAGAACCATAATTAATCTTCATTTTTTCAGCAGCATTTATTGGAGTATGAAGAGCAGTTGAGAGGTCATTTGTTATATTGTTTGAGCCGACACCTAGAAAATCATTGTACCTTACTGAATTTCCAGCGTGTATAATCATATTGCAAGTTGCTCCTCCTATATCTATAACGACAACACCAAGTTCTCTCTCGTCTTCGTTTGCAACAGCTATTGCTGAGGCATAACCTGCAAGAACGATATTGTCAATCTTAACTCCAGCTAGTTTGACAGCTTTTTCTAGGTTACTAAGTGATGATTTTTGCACAGTTACTATATGTACTTGCACTTCAAGTCTTGAGCCGTTCATCCCAAGAGGGTCTTCTATACTCTCTTGTCCATCAACTTTAAAGTTGTATGGAAGTATGTGCAGTTTTTCATATTCACTAGGTATATTTGCATTATGGTCAGCCATCTTCATGGCTCTATTTATCTCTTTTATGCCTATATCATGAGTTGGAACATTTACAACTCCAGTACTTTGTACGCTTTTTGTGTAAGCTCCTGAAATCGACACTATAACATTTTCGTATTTGGTTCCCGCAACTCTTTTTGCGTCTGTTAGAGCATTTTTTATGGAATTTGATGCAAGTTCTATATTGGTTATGATACCCTTCTTCAAGCCCTGAGATTTTGCAACCCCAGCTCCTAAGATTTTTATATCTCCATTACTATTTTTTTCTGCAATAATTGCACAAATTTTAGTAGATCCGATATCGATACCAAGTATTGTAGTGCTCAATTACTTTCCTTTTCCCTTGTAATACTGTTCAACTTTATAGATATTTCTTAATTTTATCAATAAGTTTTGATTTATCTCACCAGCTTTATTTGTAGTGATACTTTTTATAATCAAATCTTTATAAGTTTTAAACTTATCTGGATTAAGCAACTTTTGTTCCATAACCTTATATAAAATCGCACTATTGCCAAATATTTTGTAACCTTTCAACTCTTTATTGTCAAATATATAGTTTATCATTTGTGAACTTTGAGCATCGCTAAGACCATTTATTTTCTTAAGGGAATCTCTTGTTACAAACCCAATATTTGTTCCATTAAATAGACTTAATCTTGCTTCAGCTTTTTTCTTTAAGGTATTCAGTGTTTCATGTTTGTTAAATTTACTTAAAACAAAAGGTTCTGCTTCGTCAAATGTCATAGTTCTTGGTAATAAAACGCTTGTAACTTTAACAATCAAATATCCATCTTTTCTAGCTATTGGTTTTAAAACTTGACCTTTGTTTGCTAGTCTTAATTTTTTTACAGGGAAGATACTGTCATCATCGTTGATTGTTAGCTTACCCGTGGCTTTGATTTCTCCTTTTTTAAATTTAAGATAAGTTTTTAGTGCTGTTTTTTTGCTGTTTTTAAGTTTAAAATCTATAGTTACATTACTTTTTGCATCTTCAAAACTAAGAATTTTGCCATCTTTATCTTTGTAATTGTATTTGTTTTTTTCCCAAAATTTCTTTAATTTATCATCTTTAACCCAACCACTATTTAACCCAATCTTTATAGTGTCCAAGAGATATTGTTTTTTTGTCTTGTAATTATCCTTGGTGCTTTCCCAAAATTTCTTTATATCTTTAGCATTAATTGATATGGAAGAGGGGTCAATGGTGATTCTTCCTACCATCAATTTATCTTGCATAAAAAGTGAAGATGTGAAAACTTCTATCTCTCTTTTGCTAACAGGAAGTTTTAGTACAGATTGCAATTTATTTAAAAGCAACTCTTTTTTTAATCCTAATTCATATTCTTTTGGAGCGATACTTTGATTTTTCAATAAACTATAATATCTATTTATATTAAAAACTCCATTTACTTGAAAATCCTTATTGTTTTTAAGCTGGTCTTTTATATCGCTATCAAGAACGCTAAGCCCAAGGCTATCCGCAAAATCTAATAACAAAGTTTCATTTATGATATTTTGCATTACGATTTTTTCTAAACCCATTTTATTGGCGGCTTCTTTAGTCAGTCTTCCACCTAGTTGTCGATTGTAATAGCTATAAGTGTTTGCATAAGCTTGTTGAAATTCAGAAACACTAACGCTTCTATCTCCAACTTTTGCAACAGATGTTGCCCTATCTGTATTTAAATCATATGCTCCCCAGCCGACAAAACCAGCGCCTATAAACGCAAAAGTTGCGACCCAAATAGTTATAACCAAATACTTATTGTGATGTTGCATCCAAGTAATCATTTTTTTCCTTCGATTGACACCCGAGTGAGTGCCTAAAATTTTGGTATAATTCTACCTTTAATGTTATTAAATATCGCTAAGGACAAGAGCTATGAGCAACGAAAAACTTATGAAAGAAGATTTAAGGTATATATTTCACCCATGTTCACAGATGAAAGACCACGAAAAGATACCTTTGGTGCCGATAAAAAAAGGAAAGGGTGCTTATATATATGATTTTGATGGAAATATTTATCTTGATTGCATCAGCAGTTGGTGGGTAAATATTTTTGGGCATAGCAATAAGTATATAAATTCAAAAATCAAAAAACAAATCAAAAAACTCGAACATGTTATATTTGCAGGCTTCACCCATAAACCCGCGATTGATTTAGCAAGAAGACTGGTTGCCCTCACTCCCAAACCTTTGAAAAAAGTTTTTTTTGCCGACAATGGTTCAAGTGCCATAGAAATATCACTAAAGATGTCTTTTCAATATTTTAAAAACAGAGGTGAAATCCGACCTCTTTTCGTTTCTTTGCAAAACTCATACCATGGAGAAACTATGGGTGCTTTGGCAGTTAGTGATACAGGGCTTTACAAAGATATATATAGTGAAATACTGCTTAAGACAATCCAAGCAAAATCCCCCTCTTTGGTT
>JALUMJ010000183.1 GCA_027040375.1 Campylobacteraceae bacterium | reverse complement strand
AATCCTCCAAGATTAAAAAATATAAAGTGCGTTTTTAATCCTCGTTTCATGGTGAGATATGACGCAACCGTCGAATCAAATCCACCAGACATCAAAGACAAAACTTCACCTTGTGAACCAAGCGGAAAACCTCCTAAGCCTCTATGTTTTAAAGTGATTATATTTAGTTGATTGTTTATCAATTCTATATGTATGGTTACTTGTGGATTATGTAAATCAACACTGCTGCTTGGATTTATACTAAGCATATATCCACCAACTTCTTGTTCTATTTGAGGAGATTTAAAACTATGACTCCCCACCCTTTTGGCGCGGATTACAAAGCTTTTGCCTTGTATATTTTTTGACATGTGCTCTTGAACTATCGGTTTTATATCGTCAATCGTCTCAACATTATCAAATTGTAATGCCTCCAAAACTTGCTCGATACCAGGAGTTTCAAGTAGTCTTAATCTAGCAGTTGGTACAACAACTTTTGGCGTGATAATCTCTATCTTGTCATAAAATTTTCTTAGTTTAATTTCAGGTGATATTTGAAACATAATTTTTTGCAAATTTCCAAAAAGCTGGTCAGCCATCTGTCTTCTTGCGGATGAGCCTTTGACCATGATTTCTGTAAAGTATTTTATTATAAATTTTTGAGTTAGCATTATTGTTTTTGCCTTGTTGTTAGGGATGTGGAACTTTTATAGTAGAATTTAGGCTCCAAGCTGTGATAATCATCAGGATGATTATGGAAAAATTTGGAAGTATTCCTGCTAGATTTCCTAGGTAAAATACCCATAAAAGTATCGCTCCAAGAGGTGTTGGAACTCCTGTAAAAAACTTTTGGACTTCCCCTGCATCTGCATTTATATTAAATTGTATCAATCTTCTTAAGCCAGATATCACATAGTATATACTTGCAATTCCAGCGCTAAAAAGCCAAAAACCACTATAATTCGTGAGATAAATTGCTTGAAATATGAAAAATACTGGTACGAGCACAAAACTTAGAAAATCAGCAAAACTATCTAACTGTATGCCAAATTCGCTCGATAGATTATGTTTTCTTGCAATTTTTCCATCCATTATATCAAATGCTCCACCCATCCAAGCAAAAACTGCTGCCCATAAAAAGATATTTTGAGATATAAGATAAGTAGCTATGAGTCCGGCTGCTATATTTGAAAATGTGACTAAATTTGCAAGATTAAAATGTGAACGACTAGAATATAGAAATTTCATTTAACATCTCCTTTTTTAAAGTCGGTATTATATCACAATTTTTTATTGACAAGTTTAACTGCCTTAGATACAATTGGAGATATAGTTTTAGGAAAAATAATGATAAAAACAGATTTTACTGATAGCGAAGTTGAGAGATATGCTAGGCATATTATATTAAAAGATGTAGGCATAGAAGGACAATTAAAGCTTTTAAATTCTAAGGTTTTGATAGTTGGAGCTGGTGGACTTGGGAGTCCTGCGGCTCTATATCTGGCAGCCGCTGGTGTTGGGACTATTGGGGTAGCCGATGGCGATGTTGTGGATTTGAGTAACCTTCAAAGGCAGATAATACACTCAACAAAAGATATAGGAATTTTAAAAACCAAATCAGCCAAACAAAAGATGACGGAGCTCAATCCTGATATTAAAATCATTACTTACGATACATACCTAAACGCTTCAAACATGCTAGATATCGTAAAAGATTATGATTTTGTGATAGATGGTGCAGATAATTTTGCTACAAAATTTTTGATTAATGACGCTTGTGTATTGGCAAACAAGGCTTTTTCTCATGGTGGTATCTTGAGATTTATAGCTCAAACTATGACTATCGTGCCAAATGTTTCTGCTTGTTATGCTTGTGTGTTTGATTCACCCCCACCAGTTGATAGTGTTCCTACATGTTCGAGCGCTGGAGTCCTTGGAAGTATAGCAGGAGTTTTGGGGAGTATTCAAGCAACCGAAGCTATAAAATACATAACTGGAGTTGGTGAGCTTTTGACAGATAAACTCCTCATCGCAGATTTGGCAAGTATGGATTTTGATAAGATAAAATTCAAAAAAAATCCGCAGTGTAGAGTGTGCGGTGAAAATGGCATAAAACATTTGAGTGATTATGAACAAAGAACTTGCGAAGTATAAAGGATATATAAATGAGTAAAATAGTAAAAGACTTTAGAGGGGTAAAATGCCCTATAAATTTTGCAAAAACAAAATTAGTTCTCGCTAGTATGGAAGATGGCGATATACTGGAGCTTTTCATAGATGATGGCTCAGCTATAAAAAACTTACCAAGTTCAGTCGAAAAAGAGGGGCATAAAGTTCTCTCTAAAGAAGAGCAAGGTGATGGCAGCTGGTGCATAACTATAGAAAAATGAGACTTTTTATAGATGGAGATGCTTTTCCAAATCTTTTAAAACCCATACTGCTTAGGGCAATCGAGCGACTTGGGCTGGAGAGTATCGTGATTGCAAATAAAAAGATAAATATCGGAAAATCAAAAAATATAACTTACAAGATAGTGGAACTAGGAGCCGATGAAGCCGATAATCACATAGTAGAGATGGTGCAAGAGGGTGATTTGGTTATCACAGCTGATATCCCCTTGGCCGATAGAGTTATAGATAAAAATGCCCATGCCATAGACCATAGAGGTGAGTTATATACTAAAGACAATATAAAACAGTATCTAACCATGCGAAACTTAATGCAAGAGATAAGAGATAGTGGGGAAATCACAAAAGGACCAGCCCCATTTGGCAAAAAAGATGCTTATGAATTTGCAAATCAACTAAACTCTTTTTTGGCTAAACATTGGTAAATTAATTATCTATTTATCTAAAGATTGTATAATTCTACACAATTTAGAAAATGGCGGGCTATTGCTTGATGGAGTAACAGAGCCTTAATTCAAACTTTTTAATTTTATTTTTAATTTTCACCTCAAAAATGGAAAACAAAAATGGACAACAAAAGGATGGAAAACAATTAAGAGTTCACTCTCTTATGGAAAACAAAGAAATGGAAAACAAAAATGGAAAACAAACCCCAATACCTCTTTACAAGTGAAGTTGTAAGCCCAGGACACCCAGATAAATGTGCCGATATAATCGCTGATAGTATAGTTGATGCTCTTATAATCGCTGATTCAAACTCAAGAGTTGCTAGTGAAGTTTTCGTAGCTGGTAAACATGTGATAATAGGTGGTGAAGTCGCTACAAATGCAGACTTTAAAACAAAAGACTTTAAACAAATAGCAAAAGATGCTCTTGTAAAGATAGGATACGATGGAAAATCAGCTTTTACAAAAGAGCAGTGTTTATATCCTGATGATGTCGAGGTACAAGTTCTTTTAAATCAGCAAAGTGCAGATATAAACCAAGGAGTTGACCAAGATAGTGGTGATATTGGAGCTGGTGATCAAGGTATCATGTTTGGTTTTGCTATAAATGAAACGGCAGATTTTATGCCCTCAGCCATCACTTACGCAAGAATGCTTTGCGATAAAGTCTATAATTATGCACTTAATCATAACCAAAAACTAGGAGTTGATGTTAAAACTCAGGTGACTATTGATTATGGTACTAAAGAAAACTTTGAAAATTGTCTTCCTCAAAAGATTCATACTATCGTAGTTTCTGCTCCTTCAACTCAAGATATGGATATAAAAGAAGTTCGTGAACTTATAAAGGGTCTTATAGATGACACTGGTCTTCCTCCAAGACTTTATGACCCTGAAGATACGATAATACACATAAACCCAACAGGAAGATATGTAAATCATAGTCCTTTGCATGATTCAGGATTGACAGGACGAAAACTCATAGTCGATAGTTTCGGAGGATATTCTCCAATTGGCGGAGGTGCACAAAGCAGTAAAGACTATACTAAAGTCGATAGAAGCGGACTTTATGCTAGTAGATGGATAGCAAAACATATAGTTGCGAGTGGACTGGCAAAAAAATGCTCCGTTCAGCTTTCTTATGCCATAGGCGTTGCAAAACCAGTTTCTATTAGTGTTGATACTTTTGGAACATACGCTAGTGTAAGTGATGACATTTTGTCAAATTTTGTTATGAAAACTTTTAGTCTTACTCCAAGATGGATAACTGAGAAATTTGCCTTAGATAAACCAAGCAAAGAAACATTTTTATATGCTGATGTTGCCGCTCGAGGGCAAGTTGGACAGAGTGATTATCCATGGGAAAAGCTAGATTCCCTAGAGATATTTGAAGCGCTAAAATAGCTTACATGTGAAGATGAAATTTAAAACTTCTGTTTCTGTTGTTGTTCGTATCTTACTATGGGTTTTTATGCTTTTAGGCGGAGCGATTTACGGAATCATAAAAGATGCAGAAAATCCTTTATGGGGTAGTTTTACTTTTCATCTTTTTTCATTTTTTGTGGGATACATTATCCTTATTTTTGCTTTTAGATCTGCTGCAAATGGTGGACGAGAGTTAAAGAAAGGACGAGTTGGAGATATCCCAAGACTTGAAACAAATCATCTCGTGACTACAGGAATCTACAGTTGCATGAGACATCCTATGCTTTTTGGATTGACACTTCTACCCTTAGGAGCCGCTCTTTTGATAGGTTCACCTACTTTTATCTTTATCATAGCACCTCTTGAGATGATTTTTATCATTTTCATGGTTATCATTTTTGAAGAGTGGGAAGTGAGAAAAAAATTTAAAGAAGAGTACAAAAAGTATGCCTCAAAAGTACCGATGGTGAGCTTCAAAAAAGAGTGTCTTAAAAAACTTTTTGGAAAGGTTCTGAGAAAAGGGAAAACAGAATGAAATACTCCACTAGAGATAAGATTTTAGATGCTGTGTATAAACTTGTATATATCAATGGATGCAACGGCACAAGCATCGATATGATACTAAAAGAGTGTTCCATTCCAAAAGGCTCCTTATACCACTATTTTAAATCTAAAAAAGAGATGGTTTTGACGGTAGTAAAAGAGCGAATAGCTCCCAAGATGCATGAATTCTATGATTTGGAAAAAGTAAAGAAAGAAGATGGTGTGGATATCATGGTAAGAGCTATATTAAAGGTGTCGCAAAAAGAAGAATTGGTAAAATTCGGTTGTCCATTAAATAGATTAAATCAAGAAATGTCACCAGTAGATGATGATTTTGCTAAAGCGATAAATTTTATCTATGATAGAATGAAAAGTGATATTTTATCGGCTCTAAAAGACAGTTCTATAAAAGCCGATGTAGATTTGGACTCTTTGGCACAGTTCATTATAGCTACAGTTTGGGGCAGTTTGTCACTCAGCCCAAGGCACTCATCAATAAAGAGATATTTAAACACGATAAATCACCTTGTAAGTTATCTAGAATCGCTTAAGTATTAGACTATTTAGTCTATTTTAAGAAAATATATTGTACTATTCCTCCACTAGACCAAATAGTCTAAACTAAAGGAAAAGATATGTTTATAATTTCGCCAATCAAAAAAGAAGATGCAACTGGCGAGTTGAAGTTGCTATATAAAATCATAGAGAGAAATTTAGGTTTTGTGCCGCCTCATTTTGAGCTTTTTGCTACAATTGATATAGGTGGCATGAAAAAGTTTATGGAGTATAACCAAAAGATGATGACTCACAAAAATATAGATAAAAATCTGCTACCGTTTTTAAGACTTTATATTGCTCAAAAAGAGTGTAGAAGCTACTGTACTTGGCTAAATACAAAATTTTTGACACAAATGAATATAGATAAAAATATCATAGAAAATATTCAAACTCAAATAAAAAATACCCCATTTGATATAAGACAAAAAACACTTCTTTTGAAAGTCTTGAAAGCCATAGATTCTCCAAGTGATTTTTCAAAAAAGGATTTGGATGATATTTATGCCTTGAATTTTAGCGATAAAGATTTTTTTGATCTACTCAGATATGCATCAGATTTTATAAGCAACAGCAAGATTATAGAAGCTTATCTAAGAAAACCTATAGATAGATAATTCCGCTGATGCCACTATATTTTAATTACCTCTTAGTCTTCTATTTACAAGTTCTTTTTTAAAAAAAGATGGATCAAAATCAGTAACCATGTCTCCCATATATCCTATATGCTCTTCGAGACTTTCATCTATTTCCTCACTTGGATTTTCTAGCGCATGTGCTATGGAGTTATACATGTAGATACCTCCACAGTCTTCAAAAGGTCCTTCCCTTCTTCCTCCTGTGCATATTGGGTAGTCAATATTTTCATCTGCTGTTAGGATTTTTTCTAACAGTATCGTGTGCTCCCAGTCATCTCCAAAGTCATAAGTATAGGCTATCTTGTCTTTTTCGGTTTTTAGCTCAGTCTCTATGCTAAATTTATCTGCTTCAGCATTATTTTGAGATCCACCAAAATCTTCTTTTAGTGCCTCTTTATCTGTATAAGTCGCTAAATCCCCAACAAACTCATAAAGATGACAATCTTCCCAATTGAAAATTCTCTGGATTATGGAATGTAGCCCATAAAAACTAGTATTGGAGTGGACTAACACTCTTCTCCAGATCGGTGGTTTTGCACCTTTTATTGAGATTTTTAATTGGTATATTTTATCTGCTGGCTTTTCATTTTTTTCAAGTTCAAAATGGATTGTATTTCTATTTTTTTCATACTCTTCTTTTAAGCTATTTTGCATATTGTTTCCAATGTCTATATTATACTGCCCTATAATGCCATCACAAACTATTTTACCTCTAAAAGGCAATAAAATAGTGTTGAACATTGCATGCTTTGGCAATAGAGTCGATAAGCTGTCATAACATCTATTTACATAATAGCAGTTATTATTTTGCGTATCCCAAAAAATAGCATTTCCATTTTTGTATTTCTCAAAAGAGTGGTATCGTGAGGATTTATAAAAATCTCTAAATTCAAGCAACTCTTTTTCTCGTTTTTTAGAGACTTTGTTATCAAAAAGGAAATCATCTATCAGTTGATAAAAGTTATTCGTTAAAAAATCCCTTACTTCTAGGCAATAAGTATCTTTAAGTGCCTTCTTTGAAACAAGATATTTTCCAACTCTATCTTTTTCATAGATTGGTGTATATGTTTTTTCATAAATTTCGCTATAAAGCTTACTTGTATAGTTTACAAATACCGACCAAACAGCATAAAATTCTGTTATCTCTTTTTGGCTTAATGGTACAGGTATATCTTTTGGTTCTTTTGTCTCTATTGTATCTAGTGGTTTTATTTGCTGTTTGTTTAAACAACATTTTTTATACTTCTTGCCACTTCCGCATGGGCAAGGATCATTTCTTCCCACATTGTAGTTTAAGGTATTTGCAGGTTCTCCATACTGTTTTTTATGTTCTTGTGATTTTAGATACTTCTGTTTTCTTATATCGTTCATAGTCGCACAGAAGATAAAAAACGGAGAACTAAGTTTTACTATTTCATCGAACCCCATACTGTTATCTTCTTTTAAAAAACCAATAATAGCAGAGGTAGAGAAAAACAGCACTGCTAAATCTTTGTCACCAAAAGTATCTTCTATGCTTTTAGTAGTTTTTTCCGTATCTTCAGAAAAATCTATATTGTATGTATCTAAAACTGTACCATATATTTTTATCATCGCTTCTGGCAAGACTACATGTAACTCTTTTTTTGGTATTGTTTGTAGTATGGTCTTGGTAAATCTATCTGTTTCTTTATCAAATTCTTTGCTACTTTTTATCTCACTAAAAGATTCAAACTCTTTTATTATCGCATTTTGAAGGTTGAAATAACTACTTAAAAACTCTTGAACAGATTCTATAGAGTTAAATTGGATATTTTTTGTCACTCTTTTTATAAGCTCATTATGGTTCGCACTTACTTCTCCCCTTAACAAGCTTATTATCATTTCGATGATTTCATCAAAGACTTTTATTTTATCGCCACTTAACTTTTTGAGTAATTTTTCAAAATTTTTTATTTCTTTTGAGAGCATTTTTTCACCTTTTATTTTTTATCACTTTAAACAAACCAAATTGTATGATAAATAATACAATAATCTACTTTATCAAATGTTTAAATATTAGGTTTTATAATTCCACTGATACCACCATTTGCACTGTGATAGATGGTGGTGTTGTACTTTTTAGCGTAATACCTAAGTAATAGATGTTGTAAAGTTGGCTCAATAGATGGTTTAAACCAAGCATTGTTGCTGATGGCTATCATCCTTTTTGGAGAGTTTTTAAAAAGTTTATCAGTTGTTGCTTCAAAACAGATAGCACTTCTAAATTTTACACCTTTTACATCAAAATTGGTTGGATTTTTTGCTGTTGCATAATCTTCTGCTGAGTTAAAAAATACTTTATTTATGAAATTTTTTATAAAGCTAGGCAGAGGTATTTCCTCTCCAAATGGTACTAAAATGATTTTGTGTCCTATTTGCAAATTCCCTCTTTGGAAAAAATATGAGGAGTTGTATATTTTATCATTTTGGTATGTTAATCCTCCTGCGATGATGTCAATTTTCAAGGATAATTTTTTAAGCAAAGCTATCTCATCAGTATGCAGATTTAGATATTGTGGAAATGCACTCTCAGGAAGCACTATTAAGTCAAATTTATTTTTAATGGCCTTTGTTATAAGTCTAAAATTGTCTCTTACGATTTTATATTCATATTTTTTATCCCATTTTTGGGCTTGATTTATATTTGACTTTACAATCTTTACATGTAGAGGCAGTTTTTGTGTTTTTAATGTCGGTTGATATAGACAAATAGCAAAGAACAACACAGAAAAAAACTTACGCCAAGAATAAAGGTATATGAGCGAAATCATGCCAAGAAGAAAAAGTGCATAAAGGTAAATATTTGTGCTAAAATAGCTATTGATAAGAGGTAATTCAAGCTTAAGCCAGTTAAAACCAAAAGGCGATAGATGACTAAGAGAAAAAATCAAAACAGCTCTTATAAATATATTTGAAAATATCCCAATGATCCTAAAAATAAACGCATAAACAAGAGCAATTCCAACTATAACTTCAGGAGCAAGGTATGCTAAATCATAATATCTAAAACTGAGTCCAATCCAATAAAACCAAAATACTCCAATAAAAAATCCACTCCAAAATAGTTCATATTTTTGTGCTTTAAAAAGAAGATAAAATCCTAATACTGCAAAAAAAGAATCTAATAATTTTAAATTTATATGAAAATAATCAAGATATATAAAAATTGACAAACAAAAAGCAATAACAAAGCCTTTTATTATGTAAGAAATGGTAAAATAATCTCTTAAAATTTTTACATAAAAGGATTTACATGCAAGGCGGTTCAAATATGTTGACATCTTTATTACCATTAGTCGTACTTTTTGCGATTTTTTATTTTTTGGTGATCAGACCACAACAAAAGCAAGCAAAGCAACACAAGGATATGATAGCTGGTCTTAAAAAAGGAGACAAAGTTATCACAAATGGCGGACTTATATGCCAGGTTGTTAAGCCTGAAGAGAATTTTATCAAAGTTTCACTTAATAATGATGTAACTGTTAAAATCTCAAAAGAATATATAGCGAAAAAGATAGATGAGTAAAGGTGGAATAAATTATCGCTTGGTGATTTTTTTCATAGCCATTATATTTGCAGTGGGTTTTTCTTTGCCCACTCTTTTGCAAACCCAAAAAGGCCCTAAAATATCACTTGGACTTGACCTTCAAGGTGGTTTGCATATGCTTTTAGGTGTAAAAACCGATGAAGCTATAAAATCAAAAATGAAATCAATCGCTTCGAGCGTCAAGTTTTTTACGGACAATAATGACATAGTAATAGATGAGTTGAGAATTAGTGGAGATATAGTTACTTTTACACTTTTAGATGGAGATGAAGAAAAACATCTTGATAACATGCTGAAAAAGATTCAAGGCTTACAAATTAAAAAAGATAAACTTAATTACACTCTTAGTTTAAGCAATAAAGAAAAAGTAGCAACAAAGAAATTTGCTATTTCTCAAGCAGTTGAGACTATTAGGAACAGACTTGACCAATTTGGTCTAGCTGAGCCAAATGTTGCAAAACAAGGGGTTGATAAGATTTTAGTTGAGCTTCCTGGTATAAAAACGATAGAAGAAGAACAAAGAGCAAGAGAACTTATCGCAAAGGCTGCTCACTTGCAACTTATGTCAGTCGATGAGAAAAGAGCAGACCAAGCAAATAGTATGAGCGAAGATGAAGCTAGAAGTTATGGTGATCGTATTTTGACAGATTCTAGAACGCCAAATGTGAAGTATATAGTAAAAGCTGTTCCTATTTTAGATGGAAGTATGATGAGTGATGCTAAAGTTGGATTTAGCAATATGAATCAACCAGTTATTAATTTTACACTAAACAGTGAAGGTGCAAAGATATTTGGTGATTATACAGCTAAAAATGTAGGAAATCACTTGGCTATCGTCCTTGACAATAAAGTCTATTCAGCTCCTGTTATAAGAGAGAGAATAGGTGGAGGAAGTGGTCAGATAAGTGGTGGTTTTACCGTAAAAGAGGCTCATGATGTGGCAATCGCACTAAGAAGTGGGGCGCTTTTAGCTCCTGTAAAGTTACTTGAAAAAAGAAGCGTTGGACCAAGTCTTGGAGCCGATAGTATCAAAGCTAGTATGATTGCATTGATAAGTGGTTTCGTTCTAGTTGTATTATTTATGATTTTGTATTATGGCATGGCTGGATTTATCGCCGATATCGCACTTGTTGTTAACCTGTTTTTAGTGCTTTCTATTATGGCACTTTTTGGTGCGACTTTAACATTGCCAGGTATGGCAGGTATCGTCCTGACGGTAGGTATGGCGGTTGATGCCAATGTTATCATCAATGAACGGATAAGAGAGCTATTTAGAGAGGGAAAAAGTATCACAAAAGCTGTTGAAAAAGGTTATTCAAATGCTATGAGTGCGATACTAGATGCCAACATAACCACACTAATCGCTGCAGTCGTTTTATATGCCTACGGAACAGGTCCTATAAAAGGTTTTGCGATTACCATGAGTATCGGTATTTTAGCTTCAATGCTAACTGCTATCTTGGGAACATTTGGAATTTATCAGTACCTCATGCCATATATCGAAAAAACTAAATCCTTACCATTTTGGTTTGGTGTAAAGAGGGTGAAATAATGCAAATATTTTCAAAAGATAAAGTTTATGATTTTATGGGCAAGAGCAAAGCCTTTATCTCTGTTTCTATAGTTTTGATTTTGGCTTCATATTTTTTCTTGTTTACCAAAGGCTTGAACTATGGTATAGATTTTTCTGGTGGAACGATTGTTCAAGTAAAATACGACACAAAAGCACCTATCAAAAAGATAAGACAAAGTATATCAAAAGATAAAATGTTCGCAAATGCTACAATCACAGAATTTGGTTCACCAAATGAAGTTATCATTAGATTTGCTACGAGTAGTGACCATGTAAGTACAGATGCTGGCGATAAGATGAAAAATCTCTTAAAAGGCACTGGAAATTTTAAGATAAGAAGAGTAGATATCGTTGGTCCAAAAGTCGGTGGAGAACTTCGAGAAAAAGGTATTATGGCTATGGTTATGTCGATTTTAACTATACTTATATATGTAGCTTTTAGATTTGAATGGCGTTTTGCCGTTGCTTCTGTTCTTGCTTTAGTCCATGATATTTCCATCGCCATTGGTGCGATTGCTCTTTTTCAAATAGATGTAAATCTAGATGTTCTAGCTGCACTGCTGACGCTACTTGGATATTCACTTAACGATACGATTATCGTATTTGATAGGATTAGAGAGGGAATTAGTGAAACTAGAGATTTAAATCTTTTTAATGTTATTAATGATTCCATTTCAAAAACACTTTCAAGAACACTTTTGACATCACTAACAACATTTTTTGTGGTTTTAACACTTTTTGCTCTTGGCGGAGAGATAATCCACAGCTTTAGTTTTACACTTTTAGTAGGAATTATAGTCGGAACATATAGTTCAGTGTTTGTAGCGTCACCTATGTTAAAATGGCTAGGATTTGATTTGAAAGATTACAAAGCAAAACAAGTAGCAAAAGAGAAAAGAAGGATAGAAAAAGAGAAAGCCCGTTCGATGTATGAAAAGGGTATCATATAGTAAAAGTTAAGGCTAGGAGGTAGAGAATGGATTGGGGAAAAGTGATATATATATTTTTTGCATTGATGAGCTTAACCACAACAGCTGGTTTTTTGTATGAAGACAATGCTACAGCACTTTTCATAGCAGCTTCTATCAATCTAGTCTCTACTCTTTTAAAAATAGGCGTAAAAAATATACTATCAGCTGAGCTTTTTGCAAGCTCACTGGTAGCGGATTTGCATCTGATACCTGCTTACATAATGTTTGAGATAAACGGCAATGTAAGAATGGCTATAGCATTTGCCATCGGAGCAGTGATAGCAAATCTGTTTTCTATAGCATTAGTTTTAATAGAAGCATCAAAAACTAGAGAAGAATTTTAATCGGAGTATGAATGGAATATAATGTTTCAAAAATAGAGAAAAAATGGCAAAAATATTGGAAAGATAATAATTCATTTGAACCTTCTGATGATTTTTCAAAAGATAAGAAATACATATTAAGTATGCTTCCATACCCAAGTGGCAAGATCCATATGGGACATGTGAGAAATTATAGTATTGGCGATGCCATAGCTAGATTTAATAGAAAAGAAGGGTACAATGTTCTTCATCCTATAGGTTGGGATTCTTTTGGAATGCCTGCTGAAAATGCTGCAATAAAACATAAAACTCATCCTAAAAAATGGACATATGAAAATATAGATTATATGAGAAACGAGTTAAATTCTCTTGGACTTTCGTTTTCCAAAACAAGAGAATTTGCCACTAGTGACCCACTTTATACAAAATTTGACCAACAAATATTTATAGATATGTTTAAAAAAGGCTTAGTATATCAAAAAAGTGCTACGCTTAACTGGTGCGAAACTTGTCATACCGTTCTTGCAAACGAACAAGTAGAAGATGGAAAATGCTGGCGATGTGACAATGAGGTAGAGCAAAAGGATATGGCAGGGTATTATCTAAAAATCACACAATATGCCCAGGAATTACTTGATGATTTAAAAACTTTAAAGGATGGTTGGCCATCACAAGTTTTAACTATGCAAGAAAATTGGATAGGAAGAAGTGAAGGGCTAGAATTTGATTTTAACTTAAGCGATGAATCAAAAGAAAAATTAAGTGGTAATTTTGATAAATTTAAAGTTTTCACAACAAGACCTGACACGATTTATGGTGTTAGCTACGCTGCTTTAGCACCTGAACATGACATTGTTAAATATCTTGTGAAGCATAAACTTTTAAGTGATGATAAAATCCAAAAGATAAAAGATATGCAATCGCTGAGTGTTAGAGATAAAACTATCGTTGATAAAGAAGGGTTATTTTTAGAGCTTGATGTTATTCATCCGCTTACTAAGAAAAAAGTGCCTTTATGGGTAGCAAATTTTGTTTTGATTGAGTATGGTGGAGGTGCTGTTATGGCGGTGCCTGCTCATGATGAAAGGGATTTTGAATTTGCCAAAAAATATGATTTAAATATAATTCAAAGCATAGAGAATAAAAAACAAAAATATGATGGCTTAAGTGCCACAACTGAATATGGATACTTAGTCGATTCAGGAGAATTTACTGGGCTTAGTAGCAGTGAAGGTAAAATCGCTATTATAAAATATTTTGAAGACAATAACTTAGGCAAAAAAGTTATAAATTACAAATTAAGAGATTGGGGAATAAGTAGGCAAAGATATTGGGGCGCCCCAATACCTATGATCCATTGTCCAAAGTGTGGTTTGGTGCCTGTTGCAAAAGAAGACTTACCAGTTTGTCTTCCTAGCGATGTAAAAATTGAAGGTAAGGGCAATCCGCTTGTAACTCATCCAACTTGGAAATACACAAAATGTCCACAATGTGGGAGTGAGGCGCAAAGAGAAACCGACACTATGGATACATTTTTTCAATCAAGTTGGTATTTTTTAAGATATACCACTGATTCATCTTTGTGGAATGACGAAGCATTTGACAAAAAAAGCAGTGATTATTGGATGGGTGTTGATCAGTATATTGGTGGAATTGAACATGCGATACTTCATCTTTTGTATGCCAGATTTTTTACAAAAGTTTTAAGAGACATGGGTATGCAAAGCAGTAGCGAACCATTTGAAAAACTTTTAACCCAAGGTATGGTTTTAAAAGATGGCTCTAAGATGAGCAAATCAAAAGGCAATACAGTTGACCCAGATGAAATCATAAAAAGATATGGAGCAGATACGGCGAGACTTTTTATACTTTTCGCAGCCCCTCCCCAAAAAGAATTAGAGTGGAATGACAGTGCAGTAGAAGGTGCTTTTAAATTTATAAAAAGGTTTACTTCAAAAGTTGAAATGGCAAATTGTTGTGAAAAACTGCCTAATATTGGACACTCAAAGTTATCAAAAGAATCAAAATATGCAAGAAAAAAAGTATATGAGGCTCTTAAAAAATCAAACGATATATTCGAGGGAATTTACACATTTAACACGCTTATTGCAGCTTGTATGGAAGCCATGAACGCACTAAATTTACAGGACAATAGGGATGTTTGGACTGAAGGGTATTTTATACTTTCAAATATACTTGAACCCATAATACCTCATATTTCTTGGGAAATTAGTGATAAGTTATTTGAACTTAAAAACTTTTGTAAACTATCTTTGATAGATGAAGTTTTTGAAGAAGATAGTATGATTATAGCTATTACAATAAATGGTAAAAAAAGGTCTCAGATAGAAGTGGATGCAAGTATGCAAAAAGAAGACATATTAAACCTTGCAAAAACTGATGCTAAAAAATGGCTAGAGGATAAAACAATCATAAAAGAGATTTATGTCCCTAAAAAACTAGTTAATTTTGTGATAAGATAAATGAAATTATTATCTTTTCTAATACCTTTTTTACTGATCGGATGTGGCTATAAACCAAGCTCAGTTTATACCAAAAAAGTATTAGGAAACAACATACATGTAAGTGTGCAAATCAGCAGAACTGACCCAAAAAATAGTGTTATTATAAAAGATGCTGTTAACGAAGCCATTGTGGGAAGATTTGATGCTAAGCTTGCCGAGAAAAAAGATACAGATATAGATTTGGTAGTAAGCATCGGATCTGTTTCATTTGCGGCTTTATCTTATGACAAGGACGGATATATCATCTCATATAAGGCAAAAGTTGTTTTAAATGCTAGTTGTAAAACTAATAACGGAAAAAGTAAAAGTTTTTCAACAACAGGCGAATTTGACTTCCCAATAGAAGCAAACAGTGTAATCTCAGATTCAAAGAGATTTGAAGCTATTAAATATGCTTCAGCAGATGCTATAAATGAGATAATATCTAAGATTGCGATTATGGGAATTATGAACAAGTAAAGCAGTGGTGAAAATATAAGATAATATTTAAAAATATATTTGGAGTAATAAAATGGCAAGCACTATAAGTGAAATCATCAAAGATAGTATTCAAAAGATAAGAGATGAAAATTTAAATTTAACACCAGATAATTATTCAAAAGTATTTTGCAGTATTGCTAAGAAAAAAGGCGTTATAGTAGAAGATTGTCAAAAGATTGAAAAATTTGTAAAGAAACTAGATGAAAAAAATCGTTCTGATTTAAAGAATTTTAAAGTAAGTACGATTGATGAATTTATTTCATTTTTGATTGCAAAAGTTAAAAGATCAAATGAAAGCGATAGCACGAAAATCATAAATTCACTTATAGTTCTGTCCAAAAGAGTTTTACAGGCAACTACTCTTTTGCATGATAAAAAAGCAAGAGAATTGGCAAATACATCACTTTCAAGATTAGATTTTAGCCAAAATGTGAAAACGATAGATATGCTAAAGGATAAATGGTTTGAATTTATCACAACTTATGATGACAGTTATCTTAAAAGCTTAGATGCATATGGTAAACTAAACAAAACTGATTTAAACAAAATGGTAATAGACATAAAAAAAATACTTGCAAAAGAGAATGATGCTTCTGTCTATAAAAGTATCGCACCGTTGATAATAGCCAGCCTTACACCATCTATCGCTTCAAGTATGAATGATGATTTGGCTTCGATATCATATATGCTGAGAAATGACCCAGAATCTTTAGCCACTGAGGCAACTCAAAGAGAAATTAAAAAATTTGTAAAAAAAAGAATAGATTTGGATAATGAGGAAGTTAAAAGTAAAATTTCTACTCTAGATAAATTGCTCGATGAAATAAACAAGAAAATTTTTGACTTGATTGATTCTAGTAATATAACTAACAAAGAAGTTAGAGATATCAAAAGAGATTTGCAGAGTATCAACTTTTCTAAAGACAGTTTTGAATCTATACAGGTAAAACTAGTGCATATCGCAACTTCTTTGGAGACTGAAACAAAAGGCTTAAGCGATAAAATGCAAAAAAATCATGACACTATAAAAAGACTCCATTCAAAAGTAAAAAATCTTGAAACTGCACTATTAAGCGCTAAAAAAGAGGGAAAAGAAGATTTTCTTACTCACACTGCAACCAAAAGAGCACTTGACCAAGAATTAAGAAGAGCAAATGAGGCATTTGAGCGATATAAAACTGACTTCTGCATTAGCTTTATTGATATTGACCATTTTAAAGTAGTAAATGATACTTATGGCCATGAAGCTGGTGATGTGATTCTCTCTACTATTGGGAAAATTTTACGAAAATACGCAAGACAAGTAGATTTTGTAGCTAGGTATGGAGGTGAAGAATTCTTGATTATTCTGCCTAGTGTTGATATAAAACAAGCTTTTTATTTTTCCGATAAGATTAGAACTATCATAGAGTCATTTAAATTTATGTATAAAGGTGAGAGAATAAACATAACAGTAAGTGCAGGAGTTTCTCAAAGAAGCAAACAAAAATCTGCAAAAGAAACTGTTGAAGCTGCCGATAAAATGCTTTTTAAGGCAAAAGAATTGGGTAGAAATAAAGTTATGCCAAATATTTCATGAGTTTAAGTAAGTTTTTAGAGGATAAACCTCTTTATTATGACAAGATTGACTATGTAAGAATGCCAAAAGCTTATGAAAGTATAAAAAAGAAATTAAATTTGCCAAAAATTATACAAATAGTTGGTACAAATGGAAAAGGCAGTACGGGCAGATTTTTGGCTCATATGCTTCAAGAGCAAAATATTTCTGTTGGTCATTATACCTCCCCTCATATTGTGAAATTTAATGAAAGAATTTGGTTGAATGGAAAAGATGTGAGTGATCTTTTGTTGGAAAAAGCTCATGAAAAACTACAGAGTATATTGCCCGATGAATTTATCAAGTCACTTTCATACTTTGAATATACAACATTTTTAGCAATAATAGTTTTTGAAAAAAAGTGTGATTATGTCGTGCTAGAAGCTGGTTTAGGAGGCGTCCATGATGCAACTTCTGTTTTCCCTAAAGTATTTAGTATTGTTACGCCAATAGGACTTGACCATCAGAATTTTTTAGGAAAGAATTTATCAGATATTGCAACAACTAAGTTAAAATCTATAACAAACAAAGTGCTTGTATCTAAGCAATATGATGAAATTGTAAAAAAAATAGCCAAAAAGATATGTGATGAAAAAAATGCTAAATTATTTTTTTGCGATGAAATGCTCTCCTTCGAAGAGATAGAATATATCGAAAACTATTCTATAGAAAATCATTTGCCAGATTTTCAAAAACTAAATTTAACAACAGCTTTTTGTGCAATGCTTTTGCTTGGTTTTAAACCAAATATTTTAAATCTTATAACCCTACCAGGAAGATGTCAAAAAATTTCTACCAATATTACCATAGATGTAGGGCACAATATCATGGCAGCAACTGCTTTGCTAGGTACATTTAAAGATAGAAAAATAACTTTAGTATATAATAGTTTTAAAGATAAAGATTTTAAAGAAATTTTAGAAATTTTATCTCCAATAATCAAATCAATTGAAATTTTAAATATGGAAAATAAAAGAGGTATGGCAACTTGCGAGATAAAAGAATTTTGTAAGATAAGTAGTATTCCTGTGAGTGATTTTTTAAGGATTGATTGTGAAAAAGATTATTTGGTATTTGGCTCATTTGTTGTAGTTGTTGAGTTTTTAAAACTTATGGATAAACATGAGAAGTAAATTTACAATCACCATTTCAGATGTGAACGGTTCCAAGCATTATCTACTTCATCAAATGATAAAAAAGATAATATTGTATTTTATTTTGTTTGTAGTTTTAGTGATTATAGGTGGCTCGCTTTTTATTAGTTTTTTGGTAAACGAAGTAGATTCACTTGAACAAAAGAAAAAAGTAGCGCAAGAGGAATATCTTACATTAAAAACTAAAATAAACCAAGAATATGGCAAACTTCAGGAAAATAATAAAAAGCTAAAAGAGAAGATTAATCTTAAAACAAAAGAATATGAAGCAATAAAAGAAAAAGTAAATGATATAGAAGAGCTTGTAGGGCTAAAGACAGATGTGCAAACTGTTATGAGCGATAGATTGGAAAATTTAAAATTTACTAGTAAGCAAGAGCATATTATATTTCAAAATATTCCAAACGGTTATATCGTCCCATATACTGGCATTGCTTCAAAGTTTGGATGGAGAATTCATCCGATATTCAAAAAAAGAGAATTTCATAAAGGTTTGGATTTTAGAGCAAAAAGAAATACGCCCATAAAAGCTCCAGCAGACGGAGTCATTGAGTTTTCTGGATTTAGCAAAAGAAGTGGATTTGGTAATTTGATTATAATTGACCACAATTATGGTTTTAAAACATATTACGGACATTTGAAAAAAGTTGCTGTAAAAGCTGGACAATTTATAAAAAAAGGTGAAATTATTGGATATACTGGTAGTAGCGGTCTTTCAACAGGGCCACATTTACATTATGAGGTGAGATTTATCTCTAGAGCCCTAAATCCTATCTATTTTGTCAGATGGAATAGTAGTAATTTTAAAGATATATTTAAAAAGGAGAAATATGTACCATGGGAGTCTTTAATAAACATGATAAACAATCGTTTTCAGATTCAGAAACAACCATCATCGCCAACGGTGCCAAAGTAGAAGGCATATTTAATTGTCAATCTAGGTTACATGTAGATGGTGAAATAAAAGGTGAAGTTCACTCTAAAAATATTGTTACCATTGGAAAACAAGGTAAAGTTTTCGGTAAAATTGAAGCTTCAAAGTTGATAGTAAATGGACTATTTGAAGGTGATGCAGTTTGCAACAGTATTGAGCTTTTAAAAGGCGGAATACTGAGGGGTAAAATTGTTTCAAAAGATTTAATGATTGAGACTAAGGCGATATTTGAAGGTCAAAGCAGTATTTTAAGAGACAATGAAAAAAAGGTGCCATCTGAAAATATTTTGGACAAAGGGATAAGAAACTGATTCAAGCTACATGTTATGAATATTTTAAAGATACTAATGATTTAGTAGAATTAATTTGCGTAAAAGATGATAAGGAAGCAATTTTAGCTTCTAATGCACTAGAGTTTGCGGGAAAAACCACCTTCGTTCTTCCTGATTTAAGATTAAATAGGGGTGATGATTTACTTCCTTATTCATCTGAAATTAGTGAACTTTTCTCAACTCTAAGTGAGTATTATAAAAATAATTCTAGTAAAAAAATTATTGTATCTCCTATTAGAACTCTACTGACACCGCTTCCTAAAAAAGAGTTGTTTCAGACAAAAACCATAGAGTTTGCATCAACACTAAATCTTGAAAATTTAAAAAATGAACTTTTTTATTGGGGTTATAGAGTTGTAGATGTTGTTGAAGGTCAAGGTGAAGTCTCTTTTAGAGGAGATATTATAGATATTTTCCCTATGAATCTAAAGTCACCCATAAGAATTTCTCTTTTTGATGATGAAGTTGAAAGCATAAGAGAATTTCAATGTGAATCTCAAAAAAGTGATAAACAAGAGTTGGATTTTATACAGATTCAACCTGCCTTTTTTTCACTCACAGAAGAACAATATGAGAAAATAAACAAAAAAATACAAAATTTACAAAGCGACAGTTTTGAAAAAGATATCCACTCTCTTGGCCTTTGGGGTATCGAGGATTTTAGTGATGAATATCTAAAATGCTTTAAAACAGTTTTTGCGTATGATATGTCAGATGAGATAGAAGAAATTTCACTATTTAATGAAAAAGCATATGATAAATTTTCTTTAATTAAATCTCTACCTGAGCCAAAAATTTATAAGCCTATTGAAATATCATCAATCACGAATTTTTTAGAATTTCATAAAAACAAAAAAAAGACAATATTAGCCAAAAATGAAGTCCTGTTGAAACAAGTAGGACTTGACACCAAAGATGTAAAATTTAGGCAGAGCGGATTAGTGGTAAATCTCATGAGCTCAACTGAAATCATAATCTCTCTAAATAAAACAACAAGGAAAAAGAGAAGAAGAAAAGCTACAATATTACTTGATGAATTAAAATCAGGTGATTATGTTGTCCATGAAAACTACGGCATCGGCATATTTAAAGGCTTGATTAATAGCACGGTTCTTGGCTCTACTAGGGATTTTGTACAGATTTTATACCAAGGAGATGATAAGCTTCTTATTCCTGTTGAAAATATTGATGTAATAGACAGATATATAGCAAGTAGCGGCTCTTTAGCTGTTGTAGATAAGCTAGGTCGTGGTAGTTTCGCTAAACTAAAAGCAAAGACAAGAGAGAAACTTTTTGCTATCGCAAAAGAGATAATAGAAACTGCTGCAAAAAGAGAGATGGTTGAAGCTCTAAAAATTGACACTTCCAAGGAGGAGATTAAAAAGTTTCAACACAACAGCGGTTTTGTATATACGGATGACCAAAATAATAGTATTCAAGAGATATTTGAAGATTTAAAAAGCGGTAAGATGATGGATAGACTTCTCAGTGGTGATGTTGGTTTTGGAAAAACAGAAGTTGCTATGAACGCCATGTTTGTAACTGCATTAAGTGGTTTTCAAACCATACTTATAGCCCCTACAACACTGTTAAGTTCGCAACATTTTGTGAGTTTAAATGAAAGATTTAAGGATTATGGTCTAAAAGTTGGCAAGTTAGATAGATTTTCTTCTGCAAAAGCAAAAAGCGAAACTTTAAAACAATTAAAAGATGGAAGTTTGAAAGTTTGCGTTGGAACCCATACACTGCTTGATAAAGAAATCAAAAATCCAGCACTTGTAGTGATAGACGAAGAGCATAAATTTGGTGTTAAGCAAAAAGAAAAATTAAAAAATATGCGTGAAAATATACATATATTGTCTATGAGTGCCACTCCGATACCAAGAAGTTTAAATATGGCACTTAGCTCGATAAAGCAGTATTCTAAACTGCTCACTCCACCTGATGAACGAGAAGATGTGCGAACTTTTGTAAAAGAATATGATGAAGTTGTTATAAAAGAGGCATTGCTTAGGGAGTTAAGAAGAGGTGGTCAGATATTTTTTGTGCATAACAGAATCGCTTCAATCGAAAACAAAAAGAAAGAGATACAAGAAATGTTGCCAAAACTAAAAATCTTGGTTTTGCACTCAAAAGTTGCACAAAGTGTAAGTGAAAAAGAGATGTTAAAATTTCAAGAAGGCGAGTATGATATGCTTCTTAGCACCTCTATTATAGAATCCGGTATTCATATCCCAAATGTAAACACGATTATGATAGACGCAGCGGACAATTTTGGTATGGCAGATTTGCATCAACTAAGAGGTAGAGTCGGAAGAGCAAAAAGACAGGGTTTTTGTTACTTTTTAGTCTCAAACAGAGATAAGCTGAGTGACGCTTCGAAAAAAAGATTAATAGCACTAGAGTCAAACTCATATCTAGGAAGTGGCTCTGTTTTGGCTTATCATGATTTGGAGATAAGAGGTGGCGGAAATCTTATAGGTGAAGCACAAAGTGGGCATATTAAGCATATTGGCTACTCTTTGTATCTTAAAATGTTAGAAGATGCGATAAATCTGCTTTTAAACAAAACTCCAATTAAAACAAAAAGCGTAGATATAAAGTTGAGCATAAATGCTTTTATAAATAGTGATTATATAAATGAAGACAGGGTAAGGCTCGAGATTTACCGTCGTTTAAGTAAGTGCGAAAGTCTAAAAGATGTGTTAGATATAGAAGAAGAAATGGTAGATAGATTTGGAAAACTAGATGTCATAACAGCTCAATTTTTAGAGATTATAAACATAAAAATACTAGCTGCTCTAAATGGCATTGAGTCGATTTCAAATTATGCACAAAATATTACGATAAAATATATAGATGAGAGAAAAACATTGCTAAAATCAAGAAGCAAAGATGATGATGATTTAATAAATACTATATTGAGGTTTTTAAGATGACTGATAGCTTTGAGCTTTTAAAATTGTTGAAAAAAGCTGGATATCTTGAAAGCATGAGAGATCCTAAATGGTGGCCAAATAGTGGAACTTATGAGGTAATTGTTGGTACTATTTTGACGCAACAAACTAAGTGGGAAAAAGTAGAAAAAAGCTTAGAAAATCTGAGAATTAATGGTGTTAATTCTTTAGAAGATATCGTTAAACTCGATGGTAAAACCTTAAGTACTTTGATAAAACCAAGTGGGTTTTATAATACAAAAGCAAAATATCTCTTGGGTATTTCAAAAAATATCATAAAAGATTTTGGAAGTTTTGAAGAATTTTGTTTACAAGTTGATAGAGATTGGCTTTTGACTCAAAAAGGTATAGGTCAGGAGAGTGCAGATTCGATACTATGTTTTGGGTGCTTGAAAGATTTTTTTGTGGTAGATAACTATACAGCAAGACTTTTAAATGCGTTTGGATACGAATTTGAAAACTATGCCGAGTTAAGAGATTGGATGGTTAGTGGAGTGTTGGCAAATAAAGAAAAGATAGATGAATTATATGGTAAGAAAATGGGTCTAAATGAAATATATGCAAGATTTCACGGTAAGATAGTAGAGTATTGTAA
>JALUMJ010000182.1 GCA_027040375.1 Campylobacteraceae bacterium | reverse complement strand
ATCTCAATAAAATGCTCAAGCAGTGTGAAAAAGATTGATACTAGTAAAGCATACACAAAATGTGTAAGTACAGATTCAAATCAATATTTTGCAAAAAACATCATAATAGCAACGGGTGGATTGGGTTATTCAACACTAGGAGCAAATGGGGATGGATACAATTTTGCAAAGAAACTAGGGCACAATATATCTGATTTAAGTCCTGCTATGATGCCTCTACATGTAAGCGAAACTTGGGTGCAAAATTGTAGGGCTGATACAATTCCAAAAGTTACTATCAAAGTAGATTTACCAAAATTTAAGAAGCTTAAAGCAAGTGGGGATTTGATATTTACAAAAAACGGCATAAGAGGGCCTGTTGTTTTAGATTTTGCTAGATACATAACTCCAATACTAAAAAAATATGACAAAGTACCGGTTTTACTCAATCTTACAAAAGGCATGAATGAAGAACAAATCAGGGCTCATCTGAAAAATCAAGCTATCAAAAATCCTGATAAATCTATCTTAGAATATATCTCTTCACTACTTCCTATGCCAATTTCAAAAGAGCTGTGTATAATGTCGGGGATAAATACCAGCAATACATTTTCCAATATAGAGGGAATAAAAAAAGATAAATTAATCAAAATACTTGCGTGGACACCTCTACATGTAAGCGGACATGATGGCTTCGAAAAAGCTATGATAACAAGAGGAGGGGTATCTCTAAAAGAGATTAACCCAAAGACTATGCAAAGCAAATTAGTAAAAGGTTTGTATTTTTGCGGTGAAGTAGTGGATTTGGATGGACCATGTGGCGGCTATAATCTACAATGGTCCTTTTCTAGCGGTTATTTAGCTGGATTGTTAATGGAATAGAACTGAGCCAATTCTGAGCATATTTGCACCGCACTCAACTGCAAGTTCATAATCCCCACTCATACCCATTGAGCAATATTTTGCACCTCTGTTTTCTAAGTTATTATATATGCTATGAGTTAATTCGAAGCTTTCTTTTATCAATTTTTCCTCTTCGCTATGTGCGCCTATGCTCATAACTCCCTTTAGATTTATATTCTTACATGTAGCTAAAATTTCATCATAAATATCTATAGCTAACTCTGGGTTTACTCCTGCTTTTTGTTCTTCATGGGCACTATTTATTTGTAAAAGCAAATTCATAGTTTTGCCTTTTACGCCCAATCTTTTATCGATCTCTTTTGCCATATCCAAAGAGCTACAAGAATGCATAAGAGATGGATTTAAATCTATAAGAGCATTTATTTTGTTTGTTTGAAGCCTTCCTATAAAGTGCCATTCTATCGGCAATTTTTCAAGTTCTAAGACTTTTGACTTTAAGTCTTGAACTCTATTTTCACCAAATGCTCTTTGACCAATGTTGTACATATCCTCTATTGCTTTTGCATCTACACTTTTGCTTACTGCGATAATTTTTATAATTTGATGTTGGTTTACTCTAACACGAACATTTTCTATATTTGTGAGAATTTCATCATATCTTTTTTCATATTTACTCATCAACTTCCCCCTACCATTCTATATATATCATTGAAAATCGTAAATGCCATCAATGAAAGTAAAAATACCCAACCACTAAGAGTTAGATAATATAATACTTTCTCACTAGGCGC
>JALUMJ010000181.1 GCA_027040375.1 Campylobacteraceae bacterium | reverse complement strand
GACTCGGACTGCGTAAAACATTCTTCAATGCCCTTTTTAAGATGCTCAAATAACTCTTTTGTACTAGATATTGCATAAATATCAATATGTGCTGTCAAAATTGCTTTATCTAATCTATTTTCAAACAGTTCTTTTATCAAAGAGCTTTTACCAACTCTTCTTTTTGAGAACATAATGACATTTGTTGTGTTTGTTATATAGTCTTCAAGGTCGTCTATATTTTCTTTACGGTCACAAAAGAATGTACCAGAAACCTCAATGTCAAACTTGAATGGGTTCTTTGTTCTCATAATCTTATTCCACCTATTAGTATGTTTTTTGAATACTATATTATATCTAAACAAATAAAACAAATCAAATACTTTATAATATATAAAATAAATACTTATTTATGGTTAAAATCCCTGTGTTTAGTAGTCTAGTTTTTGGGAAGGCTTACACATAGTTAATAAGTTGACTGTGAAAATTTTCACACAAACAAGTTACATCGGCTAAAAAACTAATATCAGAGTTTACAAAAAGTCTAGTACACCGGAGTATATCTGAAATCTTTTGCCATATGATCCTTTTGATTTATAATGTGTTATATATTAAATTAGTATATAACTTAGATATTAAAATCATATACAATATCTATATCATTTTAATATAAATCATTTCTTTTCGTAAGCTTCTCTTGGCATCTTTGAAAGTTTTAATTTACTTAGAAAATTATTTGTCTTGAGTTTTAAGGCCATTATACTTTATATTTCAGAAGAACATTTGCACAAAGCAAAGTTGTTGTTGAAACAACCAAAAACGAATCCGGAGCAGTAAGAGCAAACACATCATTAAATGCTGAAAAAATTTCGGACACAACTCGACAATACCTGTAAGGTTGTAAAGATTTTAAAGATTTTAAGTATGATAATTTTTCTGTAAAACCACAAAAGATTTAGAAACAGTATCTCTACTTGTTTTGAGTTTACGCACTATTGCACTTTTACCAAGCCCATCTTTGAGCATCGTATGAATCATTTTTAAGCCTTTGGTTGTAAAAACTACTTTTTATACAGCTTTTTTCATACAACCTATTTTAACTCCGCTGTTGATATTTGCGTCGAGGACGGTTATTTGCTACACTTTTAATATTATGCCAAATATAAAAAGGCATGGATATAACTTGACACTTTATAATGTTTTTGAAGTTTCAATCAAAAAAGCAATAGAATAAGCAAAAGGAGTCAAATTGAAAAATGCAAATGAAGAGTTTATAAGAGATTTACAATTACAAACACCACAAACGCAGGTGCCACTTATGACATATATATATGATAATATCTCTACAAATATCTATGTTGCGTTTACCCTTAAGGGTGTTAAAGAGAGTGTACCTTCTACCATAGCGCTCGACATTTTCTTCAATACTATTACCAACCCAAAACAGACACTGCCACCATCTCTGATGGAATGGTTAAAACAAGATGATTTTTACCTATTAATAGATGCTGCAGAGTACCCACACGCGTTAGAAGAATTAAAACGATGTATCTATGTGAAAAAAAAGAATGAAACATATAGAGATGCAGAAGGCTATATATATAAGATTATACAAAGAAGTAAAAAGGAGGTTATTTTAGAGTCTGCAGATAATGG
>JALUMJ010000180.1:1188-1648 GCA_027040375.1 Campylobacteraceae bacterium | reverse complement strand
GTCCTAGAAATGGTTTCTTTAAATGGATATAGATTTACACAAACCAAGTCTATACCTTTTATACCGTGCTCTTTTGCCGTGCTCACATGTGTGCTTTTATCTCTTCTATGCAAAATTCCTCCATGAATAAGAGGATTTAGAGTTTTGACTCTTCCATCAAACATTTCAGGAAATTTTGTAACTTCGCTTATCTCGAGAGCTTTTATACCTTCATCTGTCAGAAGTTTATATGTTCCACCTGTGGAGATTATCTCATAACCAAGCTCTTCTAAATCACGAGCAAACTCAACTACACCTGTCTTATCACTAACACTTATCAATGCTCTCATCTTATGTCCCCTTTTTTTAGGCAAAGCCTAATAAAAATTCCTCTCGACTTAAGCTACGCCTTTGGCGAGAAAAATTTACATTTTTTTATTAAATTGTTTAAAAAGTTATTATATAATATTGCAGTTTCAAA
>JALUMJ010000180.1:0-1178 GCA_027040375.1 Campylobacteraceae bacterium | reverse complement strand
AGATAGGCGAGATACACACTGCGAAAAGTGGGATAAATACAAAGGTGAAGATGTTATACCTGCATGGGTAGCGGATATGGATTTTAAAGCTCCGATGCCAGTTATTGAAGCACTTAATAAGAGAGTAGAACACGGGATTTTTGGATATACTGCCATGGATGATGAAACCTATGAAGCTGTGATTAGTTTCATAAAAAGACATCACAATTGGGAAATCCAAAAAGAGTGGATTGTTTGGATGAATGGCGTTATTGCTGGAATCAATCTAGCCTGTAAAACTCTAAAAGATGATGAAGAAGTCATCACAAATACTCCTATTTACCCTCATTTTGTCAGAGCCACAAAGAACACAAACAAAAACTTAACCCAAGTTCCCATGCGAGAAATTGATGGCAGATGGAGTATAGATTTTGATGAATTTGAAAGCAAAATCACCCCTACATGTAGGCTATTTTTACTATGCAACCCATACAATCCTGGAGGAACTGTTTTCATAAAAGAGGAGTTATTGAAGCTAGGTAAAATCTGCAAAAAACACGATATATTGATATGCTCAGACGAAATCCATGCTGATTTGGTAATCAATCCGAATGCAAAACATATCCCGATAGCCTCACTAAATGATGATTTGAAAAACAGAACTTTCACTTTGATGGCACCGAGCAAGACATTTAACATAGCAGGCTTACAAAGCTCATTTGCCATCATTCCAAACAGAAGGTTAAGAACAGATTTTCGAAAAAAACTAAGAGGCATGGGTGAAGGCATAAATCTTTTGGCAATCACAGCTACAAAAGCCGCATACAAAGATAGTGATCCTTGGCTAAAAGAGTTAAAGCTTTATCTTGCCCAAAACCTAAGACTAGTAGAAGATTTCGTCAAAAAAAACAAAAAGCTAAAGAAGCTCACATGTGACGCGACTTATCTAGCTTGGATAGATTGTAGCAATCTAAAAGTGCAAGACCCTTATGAGTTTTTCCTAAAATACGGCATAGGTCTAAGCGAAGGTGGAAGATTTGGAGACAATGATTTTATAAGATTAAATTTCGCCACAACCAAAGAAAATCTAAAAGAGATTTTAAAAAGAATGCAAAAAGCTATGGAGAGTTTATAACCATAAAACCACTCTTCAAGTGGCTTAGTAGAAGAAGTCAAATGAGTTTATATAATTGGGATAG
>JALUMJ010000179.1 GCA_027040375.1 Campylobacteraceae bacterium | reverse complement strand
TAGCACCAGCATAGACTGAATATGCCAAACCTTTTTTCACTCTAACTTCTTCCATAAGCCTGCTTCCAAAACCACTTTCACCCAATATAAAACTTGCTACTTTAGACTTATATATATCTTTATCGCCGCTTTTCATGTAAAATGGTGCTCCAAAATATATATAAGCTTGGTCAGTATCTTTTTTAACAATTTTCTCTTTTTCACTAGAACTTGTAGCATAAAAATTCATCTTTTCTTGCTTTCCTACGCTTAAACTCTCCAATATCGGCTTAATTGCTTTTTTAAGTTCACTCTCGCTCATATCTCCACCTGCAACTATAATGATATCTGATAAATCCATATGAGTTTTATAAAAATTCTCAATATCTCCTAGAGTTAAACTATTTATACTTTTTTCATCTCCCAAAGATGGATTTTCTAAAGGAGTATTAGGATATAAAATCTTTTTTAAATTTACACTTGCGATATAATCAAAATCTGTTTTTTTAGCAGAAATTCTGCCCAAAAATTCACTTTTTACTTTCAAAAAACTCTCTTTTGTAAAATTTGGCTCAGCAATCAAATCTTTTAACATCGTAACCCCAAACAAAAACTGCTCTTTTAGTGAAGATAACTCATAAACCAAAGTTTGTGTTCCAGTGTTTACATGAAGATTTATAGCTCTTTGGTCTAATATATCCGCACTTTTAAGTGAGCCTAATTTTTTATTTCCCTCATTTAGCATACTAGCGGTAAATTTAGCAAGCCCTGCCTTAGCACCATCTTTTATGCTTCCACTGTTTTTAACAACGATTTGCAACGAAACGATAGGAAGATGCGAATCTCTTTCAAATATCACAGGCACTTTAACCCCTTTAACTTCTATACTACTCAAACTCTGGCTCATCAAAACTCCCTCTAAAAATAATAAAATAACTAATGCAAATCTAAACATATTTAAAACCTCTCTAGTATATTATAAGCTGTATCTCTCTTGGCTGGATTTTCGCCAATTTCCCTTATAAGCTCGATCATCTCTTCTTGGTTCATCTTGTTTTGAACTCCTGCTGCTGAGACGACATTTTCTTCCATCATCGTACTTCCCAAATCATTTGCACCAAAAAGAAGTGCCAATTGCCCAACATAACTACCTTGAGTTACCCATGAGCTTTGGATATTTTTAAAATTATCAAGATACAAGCGGCTAACTGCTAAAAGCCTAAGATATCTATTTGAAGATTGTTTTTTCATTTCAGGCAATTCTTTTTTTAGCCTAGTATTATCTGATTGAAAACTCCACATGATATAAGCCCTAAAACCACCCGTTTCATCTTGAAGATTTCGTATATGCTCCCAATGCTCGACTATATCTTCATCACTCTCAACTGTACCAAACATCATGGTAGCAGTCGATTTTATACCAACTTTATGGGCTTGCCTATGAATATCAATCCAATCAGCCACATTTAGTTTTTTTGGAGCTATGATATCTCGCACCTTGTCACTGAGTATCTCAGCTCCGGCTCCAGGAATCGAAAACAGACCTTTTGCTTTTAATCTTTGCAAAACTTCCTTATAAGAAATTTTAGAAATTTTAGCGATATAATCAATCTCGATAGCCGAAAAACCATGAATTGTGATAGTAGGATAATGGCTGCTTATCCACTCCACTAAATC
>JALUMJ010000178.1 GCA_027040375.1 Campylobacteraceae bacterium | reverse complement strand
TGCCCATGATAACATCCTTCAAACTTTACTATGTCATCACGATTGGTATATCCTCTTGCTAGCCTGATGGCACTCATGACAGCTTCAGTCCCACTACTTACAAAACGGATTTTATCAATAGGTTCAAATAAATCGCAAATTTTCTTTGCTAATTTTGTTTCTACTTTAGTCGGAGCGCCAAAACTCAAACCTTTTTTTACTGACTTAATCACAGCTTTTTGTATATCTTTATCACAATGACCAAAGATAAGTGGTCCCCAGCTTTGCACAAAATCTACATATTTGTTACCGTCCACATCTATAAGATAAGCACCTTTACCTTTTTTGATAAAAATCGGAGTTCCGCCCACACTTTTAAATGCTCGAACTGGTGAATCAACACCACCTGGAATCACTTTTTTTGCTTTGCTAAAAGCAATTTTACTATTTTGAGTATCCATTTTTTTTACCTTTTTTTTCAAATTTAGAGTAGAGCCAAGCCCCTATTGTCAATACGATATAGATGATACATGTAGAGTATATCTGCAAGATATCACTGTTAAATTCATAATATCCAATTAAAGATGCACCGATAAACAATCCTACTAAAGATACTATAATTATGGTTAAAGAAGAGTTAGTTTTATCTCTTATCTTTAAATTCGCTAGTGCCATCAACCAAGAAACAAATATAAAAGTTATACTTCCAAACTCCAATATAACTTCCAAATTACCTATAGCGATCAGTCCAAAAGCAAGCAAAGACATAGCTATAATCGCATAAACAGGAATGCTGTTTTTCCTGATAGCTAAAAAAGCTGGAAAATAACCGTCTTGGGCTATTACCGAAACTTGTCTAGAAGAGCCAAATAGAGTTCCGCTAATCGCACTACTTGTTGCTAAAAGAGCACCTGCAATCACTAGATTTGCTCCTAAATTACCCATAATATCTTTGGCGCCAGCTGCAAGTGCGTACTCTTTATTGTCGATTATTTCCTTAAAAGGAATAGACAATACCGCACCAAGAGAGATGATGACATAAATCAAAATAACAAGCATAATTGCACCGTAAATTGCTCTTGGGATATTGACATCTGGATTTTTCATCTCATTTACTGCATTTATAACCAATTGAAAGCCCTCATAAGCCACAAAAGTAAGTGATGATACAATCAAGATAGAAAACAGTGTAGTATCGTGGTTGCTTTTAAACAAAACGGGCAGTGTTGTATCAGAGTGAAATATCAGGGTTATGGATATTATAGCTAAGATAACCATCTTGGTATAAACCATCAAATCCTCTACTTTTCCCATGCCTTTTACGCTCCATATATTTATAAAAGCAAAAACTGCGATGATAAAACCAGCTATTGCTTTTCTTAGCAATTCATTATGGGCAAATGAAAAACTACTAATAGAATACGAAGAAAATGTATAAGCATAAAGAGCCAAAGTTGAAATATACCCAAAAATCACCCACCATCCTATCAAGGAAGCAGCAAATGGGGTGTTGGGGAAAGTTTTTTTATAAAAAGAGTAGGTAGCTCCTTCGTCTTTAAAATATACTCCTAGTTTCACATAATTATAAGCAGCAAGCATAGCAATCACTCCACCTATGGCGATAGCTATGGGTGTATAAGCTCCGACCAAAGAGACAGAGATTCCCAAAACCGTAAAAATACCTCCGCCAACCATACCTCCAACAGCTATGGCTATCAATTCATAAACACCTAAAACTCTACCTCTTTTTCTATGGATTGAATTCAATTATTATCTTCCTTTTTCATAATCTCTTTTATCTCTTTTAACAATCTCACTGAAGCATCAATCTCTACTTTTCTTATCGCAATACTCTCTATATTTGCACCTATTGGGATACCTTTGTCTTTTCCATACTTATATAATGCTTTAAAATTTGTCGTAGAAGTTTTTACTGATTTTTCTAAAATATCTTGTGAATTTACCAATTTTTTTTCCAAATTAGGTGCTATATGAACACCCAGCCACTTCATAAATTCTAGTGTTTTTATAGACCCACAAGGTGCAAATGTAAATATGATAGGAACCATTTTTTTATCATTTTCTTTAGCATATGCCGCATAATCATCCAAGAATCTTTTTGCGGCAGCAAGGTCATAAACAGCTTGAGAGATAAAATATTCACAACCATTTTGTATCTTTGAGAAAACTCGTAAATGCTCATCTTTTTTTGCTGTATGCCTTTCTGGAATAACAATTCCTCCTAATATCAAATCATCATTTACCTCTTTTTTGATTCTATAAGCTTCTTTGATATTTATAGTTGTTTTTGTTTTCTTACTAGCAGCCCCAACAAATACAGAAAAAAACTCTCTTCCAATTCTGTCTTTAATCCACTGTCTAAATTCTGTTTTATCATACTTTCCAACTGCCCTATATACGATAACGGGAAATTTAAAAGCATGGTCAAGATAATTTTTTGCATATGCACAAGAATCAAGAGTTTTAATAAAAGGAAATGGTCTTTTGACATCTGTTCTATCTGATTCATCTTGTATATCATAAAGCACTAGCCCATCTATGGGCAAATCTTTTATCCTGCTAACTTGGGTAGAGGCTATAGCTTTCAATTCTTTATCTAAAAGATTTGCTTTTGGTGGCGTCATTCCATAAAGTAAGATTCCGCTTTGTCTATTTTTAATTTTATTTTTTAACATTTATTACCTAAGATTAGGGTGCTTTTTAAGGCACCCTGTTTTTGAATATTTTTTAGTTATTGAGCAAGTTTATAATCTTCTATGAGATTAAAGTTAAGATACTTATATACTTTGTCTTCTTTACCTTTGAGTTTTTTAGGCACAAGATTTAAGTACTCTTCCACGCTTGGAAGTCTTCCTAAAAGTGCACAAAGAGCAGCAAGTTCTGCACTTCCTAGATAAACCTTAGCACCCATTCCCATCCTGTTATCGAAGTTTCTTGTACTAGTTGAAAAAACAGTTGCTCCATCTCTTACCCTAGCTTGGTTTCCCATGCATAAAGAGCATCCCGGAATCTCAATCCTAGCACCTGCAGCACCTAAAATTGAGTAGTATCCCTCTTCTACAAGTTGGGCCTTATCCATCTTTGTAGGTGGAGTTACCCAAAGCTTAGTTGGAACTTGACCTTCACCTTGTAATACTTCGGCTAAGGCTCGATAATGTCCTATATTTGTCATGCAACTTCCAACAAAAACTTCATCTATATCATGAGGTCTGTTTGGATCAGCTAATATCTCACTAAGAGTTGCTACATCATCAGGGTCATTAGGACAAGCTAAGATAGGCTCTTTTACATCGTTCATATTGATTTCAATCACAGCACTATATTGTGCATCTTTATCAGCTTTTACAAGTGTTGGATTTTCTAACCATTTTTTCATCTTATCAGCTCGTCTTTGAAGTGTTTTAGCATCTTCATATCCAGCTTCTATCATGGACTCTAGCAAAACTATATTTGATTTTAGATACTCAATAACTGGCTCTTTATCTAGTGCAACACTACATGCTGCTGCACTTCGTTCAGCACTAGCATCACTAAGTTCAAATGCTTGTTCTACTTTTAGATTTGGAAGACCCTCTATCTCTAAAACTTTTCCAGCAAAGATATTTTTCTTGTTTTTCTTTGGAACCGTCATCAAACCTTTTTTTATAGCAAAATAAGGTATAGCATTTACCAAATCCCGCAGAGTAATTCCAGGTTGTAGCTCACCGCTAAATCTTATAAGCACGGATTCTGGCATATTTAAAGGCATACTTCCTGTTACTGCCGCAAAAGCAACCAATCCACTTCCTGCTGGAAAAGATATACCTATAGGAAATCTTGTATGCGAATCGCCACCCGTCCCAACAGTATCTGGCAAAGTCATACGATTCAACCAAGAGTGTATAACTCCATCGCCTGGCTTCAAACTAACTCCGCCTCTTGTGTTCATAAAATCAGGAAGTGAGTGTTGCATTTCAACATCACTTGGCTTTGGATAAGCTGCGGTATGGCAAAAAGTTTGCAATACCAAATCAGCATTAAATCCAAGTGCTGCTAACTCTTTTATCTCATCTCTAGTCATAGGGCCTGTTGTGTCTTGACTACCGACTGTAGCAGTTATAGGCTCGATGTACATGTCAGGTCTCACGCCTTCTACGCCACAAGCAATTCCTACAATCTTTTGTGCTTGAGTGTATCCTTTTCCGCTATCCCTTGGTTGCTCTGGCTTGGCAAAAACATCAGTTTCACCTAAGCCCAAAGATTCTCTTGCTTTTATTGTCAAACCTCTACCTATGATGAGTGGAATTCTTCCTCCTGCTCTGTATTCATCAGCTATTGTATTTGGATTTAATTTAAAAGTAGCAACCACACTTCCATTTTTTTCAATTTTACCCTCAAACGGATAAACATCTATTATATCTCCTGTTTCAAGAGAGCTAACATCAACTTCTATCGGAAGTCCACCGCTATCTTCTGCTGTATTAAAAAAGATTGGTGCAATTGTATTTCCAAGTACCAATCCACCGGTCTTTTTATTTGGAACATGTGGTATGTCTCTACCTAGCCACCACTGAACAGAATTTATACCTGATTTTCTACTTGAGCCAGTTCCTACAACATCACCGACATAGGCAACTTCGTATCCTTTGGATTGAAACTCTTTGATTCTTTCCAACGCATCTGGCATCCTTGATTCAAGCATACATTGGGCGTGCAAAGGTATATCACTTCTCGTAAATGCTTCACTAGCAGGGCTTAAATCATCCGTATTTGTTTCACCTGGAATTTTTAAGACTGCCACGGTAATCTTTTGCGGAATTGATTTTTTCGAAGTAAACCATTGGGCTTTTGCCCAAGATTCCAACACTTCTTTTGCATATTTATTTGTTTTTGCCAACTCTTCAACATCATTAAATGAGCTATAAACTAATATCGTATTTTTAAGCGCATCACAAGCTGCAGTTGCAACAAATTTATCATCACTACTCAATGCATCTACTAAAGGCTGTACATTGTATCCACCCATCATAGTGCCTAAAATTTCTACTGCCTTAAGCGGTGTGATTGATACGCAATTTACCTCTTTTTTAACAACTGCATTTAAAAAAGCAGCCTTTACATAAGCAGCGTCATCAACACCCGGATTAACTCGCTCAACCAATAGCTCTAATAAAACTTCTTGGTCGCCCTCTCCTTTTGTTAATGACTCAACAACTTTTGCAGTTTGTTTTGCACTAAGTGGAAGTGGAGGAACTCCAAGACTTGATCGCTCTAAGACATGTTCATTATAACTTTTTAAATAATCCATGATTTTTATGCTCCTAAATTAATTTTAAGAGATTGTATCACAAAATTATTTAAAAATTATAAAATTTCTCTCTGACCTTTAGAGTTTGGAGCAGATAATATACCAGTAGCTTCCAATTCTTCAACTATTCTAGCTGCTCTATTATATCCTATCTGTAGTCTTCGTTGTATGTAGCTTATGGAACATTTTTTCTCATTTAAGACTATATTTTTAGCATCATCAAATAATTCATCTATATCTTCACCAACAGTTGTGCTACTTGTTGATGTGTTTTCTTTCTCTTTTAAGAAATTTTCATCATACTCCACTGCTCTTTGTTTTTTTAGATATTCCACAACGCTTTCTATCTCTTCTTCACTGGCATATGGAGCGTGCAGTCTTATAAGACCAGAGCTTCCTGGAGGTGTAAAAAGCATATCACCTCTTCCCAAAAGTGAATCAGCCCCACTTGCATCTAAGATAACTTTACTATCTATCTTTTGACCAACTTTAAAGCTTATTCTTGAAGGCAGATTTGCTTTTATAAGTCCAGTTACCACATCAACTGAAGGTCTTTGTGTGGCTACTAATAGATGGATGCCGCTAGCCCTTGCCATTTGCGCTAGTCTTGAGACATAAAACTCTACCTCTTTGCCGCTTGTCATCATCAAATCTGCTAATTCATCTATAATCACCACGATATAAGGCAGATGGGTACCACCCGCTTTTTTAATTTTCTCATTATAATTTTCTATATTTTTAGTTTTTGATTCACTTAAAATCTTGTATCTTCTCTCCATCTCATTCACCATATTTGATAGTGCGATGATGGCATGTTTTGGTTTCGTGATTACTGGCGTCAAAAGATGGGGAATATCGTTGTAGATGGAAAACTCTAGCATCTTGGGGTCTATCATCAAAAGTTTTAGTGTATCTGGAGAATTTCTATATAATAAAGACAGAAGCATAGCATTTATACCAACACTTTTTCCACTTCCCGTAGTTCCTGCTATCAAGAGATGAGGAAGTTTTTTCAAATCTGTCACAAAAGGGTTTCCGACTATATCTTTTCCAAGTGCTATAGTTAAAGGCGAAGATGAGTTTTTAAATATATCGCTTTGCAATATCTCTTTAAGATAAATCGTTTCAATTTTCTTATTTGGCACTTCTATGCCGACAACATCTTTACCTGGAACTGGGGCTTGAATTCTAATAGTTTCAGCTTTAAGAGCCATGGCTAAGTCATCTTGTAATGTTAAAATCTTTGAAACTTTTATATGAGGAGCGGGTTTAAACTCAAAAGTAGTAACCACAGGACCAGAATAAGTCCTAACAACATCGCCATCGATTTTAAATCTTCTTAATTTATCTAATAAATCAGATATCTTTTGGTCTATCTCATTTTCATTTACATGTGAGTGTCTTTTTGGAGGGTCTGTTAAAAATTTTAAAGGCGGAAGTTTATAGTTTTGAGGTTTATCCACTTCACCCTTGTCTATCATCTCCAATAACTTTTTATTTTCTTCTACGACATTTAAAATCTCTACGCCACTCTCTGTAACTTTTTCTTCTTTTTCTTCATTTTGCTCATTTTCAGGTTCTTTTTCAACTGCTTTTGTATTATTTTCTATTTTTTCTTTTGCTCTTCGTCTTTTAGAAACTTCTTTAACTTCAAAGCTTTTAGTAGGCTTATCTTT
>JALUMJ010000177.1 GCA_027040375.1 Campylobacteraceae bacterium | reverse complement strand
GATATATAGACACCGATATCAATTTAGATAAGTTGAGTATTGATTTAAAAATTAGTAAATTTCATATGCACAGAGTTTTTAAGCAAGAGTTCGGGCAAAATATCTATGAGAGTATAAAATCTATCCGACTTCAAAAAGCTTCAAGTCTGCTTCTTACGAACAAAAACTCAACTATAACAGGGATTGCAAAAATGTGCGGATATGGTTCGCAAACTGCTTTCACAAGAGTATTTAAACAAAAATTTGCGATGACCCCTAAAGAGTGGAGAAAGGGTGATTATAAAAAATTTATTACCGATATAATCGCAAAATCAAAAAGCGCAAGTTTGGCTAATGCAAGGTTTTCACACTTAAGACCAAAGATTATAAAGATACCACCGTATATCGCATATTACATACGCCATAAAGGTTATGACAAATCTATTTGCGATACTTGGCAAAAGCTTCAAACTTGGCTTTTATGCAATGATATTCGAAATTATAAACAAGCGGGACTCCATCATGACAACCCTACAATTACACCGTTGGATGAGTGTAGGTACAATGCCTGCATAATTGTAGATGAAAAGCTAAAAGATGAAAACCTTCCCATATTTACCATACCTGAGGGTGTATATGCAAGGTTTGACTTTAGCGGAAAATATGGCGATATATTGAAGTTTATGAACTGGGTCTATTTTGAATGGCTCATAAACAGTGGATACGAAACCACTACAAATCCATCGTTTGCCATCTATGAAAAAAACCATTTTTTAGAAGAAGATGAAGAATTTACAGTCAGTTACCATATTCCTATTAGGTTGTAAGATATCAAAATAATATAAAATTAGTATATGAAGTTTTTTGCATATTTATCTTGTTATTTACTTAGTGGGCTAATTGATGCATAATCTCTAAAACAAAAAATTAGGAATATATGTTAAACAAGATATTTAAATCCCGTGTGGCTCTTCTATATATACTCTCTATTTCTATGGTATTTTCATTTTCTGCTTGGATGTCTCTTTTGAATAACTTTGTTATTGAAATTGCACATTTCAATGGTAAGCAGATTGGTTTTTTGCAAAGCATTAGAGAAATTCCTGGATTTTTGGCTTTTAGCGTTATATTTATTTTGTTTTTTGTTTCTCAGCAAAGATTGGCATATATATCTATGATAGGGCTTGGTGCAGGCGTTGCGGCAACAGGTATCTTCCCTAGCACCTTAGGATTATATGCAACCACAATCATCATGTCTTTGGGGTTTCATTATCTAGCAACCATAAATCAATCATTATCTTTGCAATGAGACTGTGAAAGAACCCAACTTCAAACACTATAAAATATTCTACCAAAAGTACCCTAAAATTAACCACAATAAAACCACTAAAATGCTATAATATCACTATACATAAAGGGTTTATATGGGTATATACAAACAAGGATTAAACAGAAAACAACAACTAATGTTTCCACCAAGTTTAGATGAATTAGTAGAAGAAAATAATGTAGTTCGTGCAATAGAAGCATATGTAGATATATTAGATATTTTTAAACTAAACATAAAAACGAAAAAAAGCCTAATTAAAGATGGACAACCAGCATTTCATCCAAAACTACTCCTAAAAATATATATCTATGGATACCTAAATAAAATAAGAAGCAGTAGAAAACTAGAACTTGAGATAAATAGAAATA
>JALUMJ010000176.1 GCA_027040375.1 Campylobacteraceae bacterium | reverse complement strand
TAAAAGTGCTAAAATATTTTTGTTAAAAAAGATATTATTTTTTGCATGAGTGTTTTCTTTTTTGGTTTATATACACTTTTGGTTCGTTCAAGCAGCCAATCTAAATGTTTTGAGGCTTCTATGAGATTTATAGGCTCAAAGCTATTTTTCATCTAAAATTCTTTCTATCTCTTTCATGGCATTTTGATTTTTAAGTGAGAATTTTATCTCAATTCTTCTTGAAGCTTGCTTATCTTCTTTGCCATTCGCATCTTTTATGGTGTCTAAATATGATCTTCCACTAGCAATCATCAAATGTTTTATATGGTTTTTTTTGACAAAATTGAGGCTTAAAAGATAATTCATAACTTCATAAGCTCTTTTTTGAGAAAGTTCAAGATTGTATAGAAAAGTTCCATCACTATCAGTATGACCCTCTATGATAATTTTGTTAATATTGTCTTTTATGCTTTTATTATTCATCAAAGCACCAACATACTCGATAAAAACTTTTTTTAACTGTGCTTTTGCACTATTTTTTAGCTTTGCTTTGCCAGTATCAAATAAAATATTTGACGAAAATCTTAAAGAACCATTTTTAGGGTTAATTTTTATCTTTTTGCCAAGTATTTTTTTAAGCTCACTTATAACTTTTATGCGAATTCCAGTAAGATTTTTTATCTTTATTTTGGTTTTTTGCATTTGAGCTACAAGCCTATCATATCTAGTTTCTTTATCTCCAAGAGTGTTTAAAAGCTTAAGTAATTCTTTATCTTTTAATTTTACAGCTTGTTTTTTTTCATTTAATTCATTTGACAGAACTAAAACTTTCCCTTTATAGTCATCTAGGTTTTTTTCTTTTTCCAAAAGCGAAGCATTTGCATCATTTATGATAGATTGTAAAACTACAATTTTATTGCTAAATGAACTTAGTTGAGTATTTTTTTGAAAGAGCATCGCTTTTAATTCTTGAATTTCATCACTTTTAAGTTGAAGTGCACTTTTTGTTTTTTCTACACTATTTTCGCTGTTTTGCAAATTGTTTTTTAAGATTATTGATTTAGTGACAATAGCTCCAATTAAAAGGATAAAAACAAAAAGCAATCCAGCCATCAAATCAGCATAGGAAACCCAGAAGTTTGTGACATCTTCTTTTTTATTTTTTTTAAATAACATAACTATTGTCTTTTATATTGTTTCAATATTTCTCTATGATACTCTTCTAAATCTTTTAAGATTTTCTCATTGTGTCCATCTAATAAGTATGCAAAATCTGCAAGTTTTACCACAATTTGCGAAACTTCACTGTCTATTTTTTCAAAAGTTGTTTCAACATTTGCCAAAAGTTTGCTATCAACACTTGCGATAGTATTATCAAGTGAGTTAGTCGCTCGCGTGAATTCTTTGATTGTTGAATCTAGATTTTGTGTTGCATTTAGTGCTTCGCTTGAAAATTGTACTTTATCTAATGTGCTAGTTAGATTTTGAGAAGCTGTGTTCATGTCAGACGAAATTTTTGAAAAAGATGATGATGATGATTCGACAATCTCTTTGAAATTATTTAGATAATCTTCATTCAACGCCTTTACAGAATCTACAGTAAATATATCTTTAAGTGCATTGATTAAGTTTTGATTTTCTAATTGTCTGCTTCCGTATTTATATGTATCTAATTCATTTTTACTCCATACATATTTAGAAT
>JALUMJ010000175.1 GCA_027040375.1 Campylobacteraceae bacterium | reverse complement strand
CACCTCTTTTAGAGGTAACATTGTGCATTTTTTCACGCCAGCAACTTTTGCCAAAGCTTTTAGATTAAGCTCTTCATCCCCAGCTATGCACGCTACAATAGGCTGATTGTTCTCATCTATACTTACTAGGGTTTTGAAAATAGTTTTTATATCTTGCCCCGTATCTTGCGCTACATGTAAAGCACTTAAATCATTTTTATCGACTTTATACTCTAAAATATCATACTCAATTTTATGCTTATCTAGTATCCGTGCGGCATTTGTTTTTTTTATCTTACTTCTCCTTTAACTTGGAACAACTCCCAAGTTCAATTCCTCTCACTAAAGTTTTACCTTTTTGTCTATTCTTTACAATAATTCGCAATCATATAATTTAAATTTTTTATCTACACTAATAATCTTGTATTTCTTGGTAATAGCTTGAGATATGATCATTCTATCAAATGGATCACGATGATGAAAAAATAAAAACTACTTATCAATCCACTTGTAGATATCAAGTATAGAAATTCTATCTTTTTTGTCCTCAATTAAATAAGTAATAGTGTAGCCTTTGAAGACCATATCTCTTACATTTTCATCAAAGTAGTTTTTAGATTGTTGAAATTTATAAGGAAAATTTACTACATTATTGATTTTATTATCCAACTGCCTTTGAAAGCTTAAAGCTCTATTTTTACTATCCTTAGAAATGAAAGATAGTATTACTTTCAGAGCTATGGTGTATTCTTTTTTTCTAACGATTACCATTTAGAGCGACTTTAAAAACGCACTCATATCTTTATCATACTCTTCTTGATTAAGAAGTACGGCATTGCCATCTTTTACCTCTGCAACAGCCCATGCAACTCTTTTTTTTGCTTCATCTTTTGAGATGGTAGGGTATCCGTCATCTAAGGATAATTGGACAAACTTAACAAAATCGTTTAAGAGACTTTGGGTATCATTTCCATACTCAGCAGATATAAAACTTTCAATTTCAGGATTATTAATTTGAATTGTTTGCATAATATCTCCCTTTCGGCTTCTTAACTATAAAGCCATTTGCAGATTACCAAAAACAAATAACTTTATTATAAAAAATATTATACCAAAAGTATTTTCAAATCTATCTAAAATTCGGTTACTTATTTATTTTGTTTGTTATTTTTTTTTACTTTCGTTTTAAATTACTTTTGTTATCATACTTATTAATATAATAATAGGCGGCAAATAATGAGTGAACAATTACTACTTTCTTCTTCCATAATCGCTGTTTTAGCGATTAGCATACCTTTTCTTTTTTTGGCTACAAGCAAATTAGGAACTAGAAATAAAGGCCCACATGCTAAGAACATGGCATATGAGAGTGGAGTGACAAAACCTATAGGTGGCAGTGATAATCCATTTAGCGTTAAATTTTATCTTGTTGCTCTTTTGTTTGTTTTGTTTGATGTGGAGATTATTTTTATGCTCCCTTGGGCTGTAAATGTTCGCAGTCTTGGTCTATTTGGGCTAGTTGAAATGTTCATTTTTATGATACTTTTACTAGCTGGATTATTTTACATATATAAAGCAAAGGCATTAACATGGCAGTAATGGGTGAAGAGGCTATCTTTGGCGATAGTGTAATCACAACAAAATTAGACAGTGCGATCGCGTGGGCAAGAGAATCTTCCATGTGGCCTTATATCTTTGGAAC
>JALUMJ010000174.1 GCA_027040375.1 Campylobacteraceae bacterium | reverse complement strand
GATTTGCTTATATCCCAAAATGAAAATACCAACATGATGAGTGCGGGCAGCATCAAAAGAAAAATCACGATAACTCCTCCGATTTAAAAAGTAGATTTATGATGACAATCGCCATCAATAAATCAAAAAATATACCAAGTTCTACAAGCATCGGCATACCATTTGTCGCTGTAGTTCCTAGTAAAAACAGTGAATTTTCTATCGTTAAAAATCCTATGATTTTAGCTGCTATATTTTTATGTTCAATTATCAATAAAAGAGATAAAAATAGAGCTGATATGCTTATGGCTACATAATTTGCATTTGAAGACATCATATTTGTGATGGGCTCTGCCAAATAAAATGTGAAAACTAAAAGTGCGGGTATGAGCATAATAGAGTAATAAACCGGTACATTTGGAGTAATCTGACGAGCTAATCCAAACTTCATACTGACTTTTTTCAATATATATGGAATCACAGCTGATTTAACGATGAGTGTCAGAAATCCGCTTATAATCATAGTGTTATCATCTATCTTAAAGCCTATAGATATAGCCAAAAGTGCAAGGGAGAGTGAATTCAGTGAATACCAAAGAATCAATCCATACAATCTTGATGTAAAAAGAGCGCTTATAAGTGTTGCTAAAAATGCTCCTATTAAAAAACTAGTCATAATTTCTAAGCCCCCAACACATAAAATGTGATTAGAGATAAAAATGCAAAAACTATAGCAATTCCAAGAAGATTTGGCACTTTAAAAAGTCTCAATTTTGCCATGTTTACTTCTAGGAGTGCTACAGCGATTGCCAATATAAAAAGCTTAGCGATAAAAACCAAAATCGCCAACACAATAGGAAGATTTAATCCAAATGGCACAAATAGTGATACAAATATAGATGCAAAAATTATAAATTTTACACTTCCTGCACTCTCAATTAGCAACAGATAAAATCCACTGAGATCTAAAATCATAGCTTCATGAACCATCGTTAGTTCTAAGTGCGTTTCTGGATTGTCAACTGGGATTCTACCGTTTTCTGCAATCAAAAGTATAAAAAAGCTAATGCCCGCAAATATAAAACTAGCTATATGAGCTGATGGAAAATGCAAGCTAAGGTTTATGCCTGCTTGTCCGATTCCAAGATTTTTTGCCATCATGGAGACGCTAAAAAGTGTCAATATCATGGCGGGCTCTACCAAAGCAGAGATAAAAGCTTCACGACTACTTCCAAGCCCTCCAAAGCTACTTGCACTATCAAGCCCAAGAAGCATAAGAAAAAAGGTGGAAAGCGAGATAAGTCCAGTAATCGTAAAAGCATCTACAAAACTCACATAATACTCGCCACTCACGATAGGTGGAAGAAAAAACAGAGTCAATAAAAGAGGTGAGAGAACCAAAAAAGGTGCAATTCTTGTGATGGCACTTGTCTCTTTTGAAATGATTATTTCTTTACTCAATAATTTTGAAAAATCCCTATAACCTTGGAAGATTGAGATTGGTTTTTTATATAAAAGATACATCTTCACCATCTTCATAAAACTGGGCATCAAAGGAGCTAAAAAAATCAAGAGCATTATACTAAAGATATAAAGAATCATTTTTTATCTCCAATTAGCAATACTTTGATAGATATAATCATCACTACAGACTCCAATGCCAATGTCGCCCAGCTAAATTCATGGACAAAAATTCTATAACTAAATAGAACAGACAAGAGTATGTTAAAAATCATAGCTGCATATCTGCTTTGTTCAAAATGAGCCAACCTATAGACATAATAACTCATCTTATTTGTCCATCTCACGCTACTTTGATAAAGCGATCTCTCAAAAAGAGGTCTTACATGTACGCTAAAACTTGCGTCTTTAAACTTTGTTTTATGCCCTGCTATAACTTCTTTTTCAAAGTGTTCATCAGGGACATATAGCCAAGTAAAAAATCTCCTGATTGGTCCTGCAAAACCTGTTGCGGAGTATTGTGTTTTGGCGCTTGTATTGTAACCACATGCCCAAGTGTGATAAACTCTATGTTTTATATTTAAAGATTTATAAATCGCATATATGCTTAAAGTAAGCACAATTAAACCAGCCAACAGTATAAGAGGTGAAACTATACCACCGTTATCGGATATAGAGTGCATGCTCCAGATATTTGGAAAAATTTTATTGTATATGCTTACATGTAGGAGTTGAGAGGTAATCCCGTCAAAAAGTTTCATATAAAAAGGAGTAAAGAGCATCAAAGAGACCACAACTAAACTCATCAAAATCATACCTATTTTCATCATCATATTTACTTCATGAGCATGCTTTGCATTTGTACTTCTATGAAGTCCTAAAAATGTAATCCCAAAGACTTTTACAAAGCAAGCTATCGCCAAACCTCCTGTTAGTGCAAGTGCAAAAACAGAAAATGGTATAGCTAGTTTTAGTGAAATATTATCTATACTTGCCGAGCCAAGGAGGGATTGAAAAATCATCCATTCGCTTAAAAAACCATTTGTCGGAGGCAGTGCAGATATACTGATGGAAGCTAAAAGAAATGTAAAAGCAGTTATAGGCATCGCTTTTATGAGTCCGCCATATTTTTCCATATTTTTAGTTTTTGTTTGGTGAAGAACACTACCTGCGCCCATAAAGAGTAAAGATTTAAAACTCATATGATTAAATGAATGAAAAAGCGCTGCCATAAAAGCAAAAGCACTGAGAGTTGGTAATTTTAGCGATAAAAATATCATGCCCATGCCAAACCCTAGAAGAATGATACCGATATTTTCGATGGAATGATTTGCTAAGAGCGCTTTTATGTCATGCTCACTAAGGGCATATAAAACTCCCACCAAAGAAGAGATTGCACCTAAAATCAGTATTAAAACGCCCCATTCAAGTTGCCAATTTGACAAAATATCAAATAAAAATCTAAACAAACCATAAATCGCAACTTTTAGCATAACTCCACTCATCAAAGCAGAAACAGGACTAGGCGCTGCGGGATGAGCATAAGGAAGCCATACATGCATAGGAACCACTCCTGCCTTGCTCAAAAGTCCAAGCACTGCAAAGAAAAATAACAAGGTAGGATATGCAAAATCTGATGCGATAATTTTCATAGAATTAAAATCAATCTCAAGATTTCCATTTGTCACAATCAAGAAAAACAGCAACAAAAATACAAATCCAAAGTGAGTCATAAAGAAGTAAAATCTAGCCGCTTTTATAGTTGATTTATCTTCAATCTCAGTCAATATTAATTGCCAAGAAGTTAAACTCATAAGCTCCCAAAATAGTAAAAAAACAAGAGCATTTCCTGCAACTACAACACCAAGCATAGAAGCAATAAAGCCAAAATAATGCACTAAATAGTGTATTTTTCTTTTTATATGAGGTAGATAGCCAAAAGAGTAAAACAAATTTGGCACGACTCCAAGCATTATTAAAAATACAAATAAAATTGACAGCTTATCAAATATAAACATAATTATCCTGAAAAATGAAAGGGCTTTTTTTGGGAGTCCTGAAAATGCAAAGGGTGAATTAATCGCCTTTAGATACCTTAAAAGTGAGTGATTATATCGAAAAATTTCTTAAAAATTAATTTCCTCCAAATTTCACAAGTGCACTCGCCCATGTGAAACCTCCACCAAAAGTGTCAAGAAGCATCAAATCACCTTTTTTTAATCTTCCCTCTTCATATGCATCATTTATCGCCATAGGGATTGATGCGGCTGATGTATTTCCATATTTTGCAACAGTAAAGACTGTTTTTTCAGTTGGAAAGTTTAGTTTATTTCTTACAGCTTCTATGATTCTTAGATTTGCTTGATGCGGTATGAAGATATCTACATCTTCAGATTTTAGGTTATTGGTTTTTAAGATATCTACAACATCTTTTGTAAGTGTTCTTACCGCTACTTTAAAAACTTCATTGCCTGCCATTTTGATGTACTGGAGTTTATCTTTTACATTTTCAGCTCTACAAGGGTATTTTGAACCACATCCTGGAGTTATAAGTAAGTCTGAATATTTACCATCAGCTGATGCATGTACATCAATTATGGCTTCGTTTTTGTCCTCAGTTGCACTAATTATAGCCGCACCCGCTCCATCTCCAAAAAGTATGCAAGTTCCTCTATCTGTATAATCCACCAATGAACTTATCTTCTCAGCACCAACTAATAATATATTTTTCTTAGCCCCTGATTCTATAAATGCTTTTGCCATTGAAAGCATATAAACAAAACCACTACATGCTGCACTTATATCAAATGCCATCGCATTTCTTATGCCTACTTTATCACTTATTAAACAAGCGGTTGAAGGCATACAAAGATGGTCAGGCGAAAGTGTTGCGCACATCACAAGATCTATATCGTTTTTATCTATGCCAGCTCGTTCTATCGCTTTTTGTGCAGCCAATGCACCCATATCGCTAGTAGCTTGGTCATCTGCTGCAATTCGTCTCTCTTTTATACCTGTACGCTGAACTATCCATTCATCACTTGTATCGATAAACTTTTCAAAATCTTTATTTGTTAAAATCTTTTCTGGAACATAAGAACCTATTGATTTTAAAGATGCGTACATGTATGTCCTTTTATATATCTTGCTGTAGTTTTGCTATTTTTTCTTCTATATCTTCATTTATATTTGATGCAGAAAAGCTAATAGCTTGAAATATAGCATTTTTGATAGCTTTTGCGTTACTTTTTCCATGAGCTACTATGGCACAACCTTTTATGCCTATCAAAGGAGCTCCGCCGTATTCAGCATAATCAACTTGTTTTTTAAGCACTTTAAATACTCTTCTCATGAGCAATGCACCAGCAATTGCAAGAGGTGATTTTCTGACATTTTTCTTTATGATTTTTGTGATTGATTCGGCTACGCCTTCACTTGTTTTTAAAAGTATATTTCCTACAAATCCATCACAAACAATCACATCGGTTGAACCATCAAAGATATTATTTCCTTCAACATAACCGACAAAATTTTCACAACAACTCAGCGTTTTATATACTTCTTTGGTTATCTCATTTCCTTTGCTTTTTTCTTCTCCATTTGAGAGAAGACCAACTCTAGGATTTGAGATTTTGAGTATGTCTTTCACATAAGCCTCGCCCATGATAGCAAACTGTGTCAAATGCTCACTTTTACAATCAACATTTGCACCAACATCAAGCACAAAACTAGGCTTACTAGTGGCTGTTGGCATGATAGTAGCGATAGCTGGTCTGATAACACCTTTCAATCTTCCGATTCTAAGCGTTGCTAAACTCATAGTCGCTCCACTATGACCAGGCGATACAACAGCATCTGCCTTTCCATCACGAACCAACTCGACTGCTTTATATATAGAAGTCTCTTTTTTCTTTAAAGCATCAGTAGCGCTATCGCTCATGCTTAAAACTTCATCAGCATTTACAAAAGTAACTTTATCTAAAAATTGTGGTGGCACTAAATGCTTTATTCTCTCAATCTTTCCAACCAATATAGGATGAAATTCTTGCTCCCTAAAAGCCTTTATAGTGCCCTCAATAACAGGTTTAGGACCTAAATCCCCACCCATCACATCTATCGCTATATTTAGCATTTAGTTTTTATATTCACCTGTTGTTGGATTAACTCTATGAGGCATTTTCCATGTGCCATCACTATCTTTCACAGGCATTGCAAGTGTTACTTTGTAATGTGTTCTTCTTTTTGCTGCTCTGGTTTTACTAACCCTTCTCTTTGGTACTGCCATATTATTCTCCTAATATTTATTACAATTTTCGCAATATATGTAATCACATTTATATGATTCTAGTTCGCTTTGCAGTATTGTATCGAAATTTAGATAATCATCCAAAAATTCAATCAAATTTATAAGCTCGCCGTCATCTTTATATATGCCCTTATTTGCAAATATTTCTATATTGTCTTTTAGTTTTCTTGAAAATTCTTCACCGCATCTATCACAATGATGCCTCAAGCTTCCCTCAATCACGCCTTTGCAATTTACTAAATTTTCTGAAATTTTTTTGGCGATTCCATAAAATCTCAAATCGCCTATACTTGTTTCAAAATCAACTCCACTTGAAGGAATCTTTTTGAATTCAATCTTCATTCTATTTACTAAAGTACTTCTCTACCTGCAAAAAAGAAATTAATTTCATTCTTTGCATTTTCTAAACTATCACTACCATGAACTGCATTTGCATCAATACTTTGTGCGAAATCAGCTCTAATAGTACCAGCTTTTGCTTCTTTTGGATCTGTAGCACCCATAAGTTCTCTATTTTTTGCTACTGCATTTTCACCCTCAAGAACTATAACAACCACAGGACCACTTGTCATAAATTCTACTAATTCACCAAAAAATGGTCTCTCTGCATGAACTTCATAAAATTTTCCTGCATCCGCTCCACTTAAGTGAATCTTTTTTAAACTAGCGATTCTTAAGCCATTTGATTCAAATCTGTCAATAATCTTGCCTATGACATTCTTAGCCACTGCATCTGGTTTTATTATAGATAATGTTTGTTCCATTATATTCTCCTAAATTAATTCAGTCATTTAGACCAAGGGCGGATTATAGCAAAAAAAAGTTTTAATTATGTTTAAAGCTAGCTAGAAGGAAATAGTTATTTTGAAGCAAAATACTCCAAAATAACTATTAAAGATTATTTTATGCGTTATTCAACGCAAGGAGTGTCACCTTTTCTCATATCTTCGCCAATTTCTTCACGACTTGGTTGACCTTCAAATGGTGCATCCCAAACGATACATCCTTCAGTAGGACATGCAGAAGCACAAGCTGGTTCATCATGATGCCCAACACACTCTACACATTTATCAGCATATACATAATATATATCTTCCCCTGTTGGGTTATCATCATCATCCACTATCGCTTCTACTGGACACTCATCTATACAAGCACCACATGCTATACAAATATCTGTAATTTTAACGGCCATTTCTTCTCCTTAAATTTAATGTAATGAAACTATATCACAAGAAAATTAAAATAGAAATAAAAATTTAAATTAATT
>JALUMJ010000173.1 GCA_027040375.1 Campylobacteraceae bacterium | reverse complement strand
GGAACTAACTGATACATGGCACCAAATATAGTCATCATCACAAAACCAAGCAAATAAAGATGCATCAATGACGCAATAGAAGAGGAGAGAAAATACCCACTCACTTCATTTGCATAAAAAGGTAGCAAAAATGCAGTTACTGCATAAAAAATTGCTCCTGCTATAAAATAGTGAGCCACCAAAACAAATGGTGGCGCCATATCTGTTGCTAGATTTTTTGCCATTTAGCCCTCGCAGCTTTTATCGCTCAAATCTGCTTTTTCGCTCATACCTTCTTTGTACGAGAAAACTAATTTTGCTTTTCCATCAGTTGTTGTTCCCTCTAATATATCAAAATTTTGATTTATTTTAGGCAATAATCCAGCTGGGCTTTTGTGATTTATCATGATAACTTTTGTATTTTTATCTTTGATCAGACCAACTGCTAGCATTGCATTTACCATAGGCTCCGGAGGTCCACATTTTGAAGTGTCAAATTCTATATAAGTAGTGTCATTAAATTTGTATTCATAAAAAGGCACTGTTTGACCTTCAACTTTTATCTCTTTTGCATCATCTGTTTTTGTGATTTCTAAATCAGACATTTTAACTCCTATTTAATTTTTGAAATTATACATAATTTTTATTATAATTTAGTTGATATATATCAAGCGAGGGAGATAGATCGCTAAATATTAAAATACTTTTGCAATTCTTCTCCATCAAGAATGATAAATTTACCATCTATTTCATCTATTATGTTGTTGTCTTTAAATTTTCTAACCACCCTAGAGTATGTTTCTGGCGTGATGTTTAGCATAGAAGCTGAAATTTTGTGATTTAAAGAGCAATCAAAGGGAGTTGATTCAAATATATGCTTAGCCACCTTTGAAGTTGAATCAAGTGTTAAGTTTGTAGATACTGTTTCTTCAAGTTTCATAGTCATTTTTGTTAATGATTTCATAAATAAAAGAGATGACTTTGGATTGTTCAAAAATTTATCCTCAAATTTTTTAAAATCAATGGATAATATTTTTGAGTTAGATATTGTTGCACAACTAGAGGGGTAAGACATATACTCAATATTTGCAAGTTGAGCGATAAATGAAACTGGCTCAATAATCCTAAGTATAATTTCATTGCCCTTATGATTGTTTTTATAGATTTTTACGCTACCTTCTAACAGAACATGGAGATTTTTTGATTCATCCCCTTTATAAAAAACAACACAATCTTTTTCTATATCTTTTGTATTTGATATACTTCGCAAATAATCAAAATCACTATCATTAAAATCGCTAAATAAAGATGTCTGTTTCAAATTGCTAAACATATATTGCCTTTAGTAAAATCTATGTATCTCTTCCATTAGGTTGTCGATAGTGATGTCATCACCTTTGTCAGCTAAAAATTCATTTAAGTATTTTTCGCTTGCTTCCATGCCACCATCTTTTTCTATTTCTACTAATTTTTTATAAAGAGGAAGTAATATATCAGCTATATGCTTAGAGACTGCTTTTCTATAAGCTCTATATCCTTTGATTTCTTTCGTATTGATATCTCTTATGATTTCAAAGTGTGTAAATACCCAATAATACCTTCCATCTTTTGCAAGATTTTTGATAACAGCAGTTAGGTTATGCCCACTTTGGATTCTATCCCATAAAAGTTTAAATGCAATACGAGGCATATCTGGATGCCTTACTAT
>JALUMJ010000172.1 GCA_027040375.1 Campylobacteraceae bacterium | reverse complement strand
AACTTATATCTATTTCCAAAGAGCGATATGATTTTACACTACATGCTGTATGTCTGATGAACAATCACTATCATCTACTCATTGAGACCAAACATCGGAACCTCTCTTTACTAGTGCGGCAAATCAATGCCCCTTATGCTCAATATTTCAATAAAAAATACAATCGAGTCGGTCCACTATGGCAAGGACGATTTAAAAATTGGTTTGTTTATGATGATAAGTATTTATCTGTACTCTTTCGATATATTGAGCAAAACCCAACTAAAGCAAAAATAAGTAAAGTGATTGGAGAGTATGGGTGGGCTAGTTCTTCTTTGATTTTAAAAGATAGGTACAGAGAACTATTTAAAGAGTCTCTTCTTTTAAAAGAGGGGGTTTACTCTATGCTAAATAAAAGTGTTAGTGAGAGTGAGTACCGATTTATTGATGAGTTTCAAAAAATTGTTTACCAACAACAAGAGCAAGATATTGTAAGGCTAAAGCAAAAGAGTTTAGATGAGCATTTTGGTGATTATCAAACATTAAAAGAGAGAAATAGTAAAATTTTAGAGGCTCTGGCAGATGGATATAAGCAGAGTGAAATTGCTAGATATTTAGGGTTGAGTAGTGCTGGGGTTTCGTATATTGTTAGGCGTCTAGAAGGTATAAGTATCGGGAATAAACCTAAAAACTAAAAACTATAGGGTCATAAATGCAAAAATTGCACTTCAGATTTGGCAGTTAATTTATCTTGAATGGCTTTTGTTGTATAATGTTGCAAATAAATATTGGGATGTCTTTTCTATGATAATTTTAGGAGAAAAATACACTTTCACAAACCTTGAACTTCAAAGATTAGATAAAAAATTCGCAACCATAAACCAAATCTCTTACAAAAATGAAGAACCAAAAGATGTGATAGCTCAGATAGAAGCCAACATCCAAAGTGAAACATCCATAATAGTTCTTAACACAAAAGCAAAAGTAGATGATGAGATTATCAAATACCTTACCAACCTCAAATTCAACATTAAACACTCAACATTAAAAATCATCTCAATTGAGCATTTTTTAGAACAGTATCTTTTTAAGTGCTATATCCCAAAAGATAATGATGACTTGCACTATCTTGATGATATCAAAGGTTTAAATATTCTTCAGAAGTTTCAAAAGATGCTTATCGATGGTGTAGCGGCTATAGGTTTGCTTATAGTTTGTGTAATTGTAAAGCCATTTGTAAAAAAGAAGATAGAGCAAGAGAGTCCTGGCGATATATATTTTAAACAATCAAGAGTAGGACAAGGCAACAAAGAGTTTAAGTGTATAAAGTTTAGAAGCATGAACCTGCACGATTCAGACAATCATGTAAAAACAGCAGTAAAAAATGATGATAGAATATTTCCTTTTGGGCAAACGATGAGAAAAACAAGGATAGATGAGATACCTCAAGTTTTTAACATCATAAAAGGTGAGATTAGTTTGATAGGTCCAAGAGCAGAGTGGAATAAACTCGTAAGTGAATATGAAAATGAGATACCATATTATAACCAACGCCATATCATAAAACCAGGCATCACAGGATGGGCTCAAGTGATGTTTGTAGAGGGAAGAAGCAAAGAAGATACAAGACAAAAACTGATGTATGACCTCTACTACATAAAACACTGGAGCTTATGGTTAGATATGCAAGTGATATGGAAGACTGTTTTGGTTGTGTTGGGTAAGAGAGGGATTTAGGGGTTATACCGACTGAAGTCGGCGTTACAAGTCAACTAATAAATTTTTATTTTGCTAAAGATAGTGCAGTGGATTTTAATAGTTCTCTCATATCATTATGGATATAATGTATTTCTTTATCTTTACATTAGGTGCGCATATGAAAAAAATTTTACTTCTTATCTTTGCATTTACTCTTTCTTTGTATTCCAATGATATTTTTATCCAAAAAGGTCACTATAATATTAGCTACGATGATTTAACTCTACCAGGGGATGAAAAACTTGGTCTTCTTGGTACAAGCTATCTATATGACTTCGACTCAGTATATCTAGGGCTTGGTGTATATAGTGCAGTATCTGGACGAAGAGGTGGATTTTTCACTGGAGGTATAGAAGGTGGATATAGATACAATCTAGCACACAATCTTTCTCTTGATGCGGGTATCTTTGCAGGTGGTGGTGGTGGTGGATCCGCTCCACAAGGAGGAGGACTAATGCTAAGACCTCACATAGGACTCTTGTATAGCATCTATGGGTACAAGCTAGGATTAGGATATAGCAAGGTAAAATTTCCAAATGGTGATATAGATAGCGAACAAGTCTTTTTGCAACTTTCTATGCCTTTTGAGGCTATCCATAAAAAAAATATAGACTCTCCTATGATTTTGGACGATATAAAAAACTTTATGAAATCAAGTGGTAAAAATATGGGTTGGAGCGATAGCTACTTCGCTGTAACCATACAAAGATATATGATACCATCTGATGTAAAAAACACATCTGGAAACATAGTAAAAAAAGATATGAGTTTGATAGGTTTCGAATACGGTTATGATCTTAGTAGTAACTTTTTTGCATTTGTCCAAGCTGCAGGAGCTGCAGGAGGTGGAACTGATGGTTATGCTGAGGTGCTCGGAGGAGTCGGATACAAGAAGCCTCTTGGTAAACATTTTGGAGCCTATACTAGAGTATCTTTAGGTGCCTCAGGTGGAGGACAAGTAGATACAGGTGGAGGTATTATACACAAAGAATCCATAGGAATTTATGCAAAACTAAATAAAAAATTTTCTTTGGGTATCGAGGCTGGTCACATAGGTGCAATCAACGGTGATTTTAAAGCAACTACGCTTAAGTTTAATTTTAATTATAGCCTAATATCACTCAATGTTGGCAAAAACTTACAATCTTTGGAATCTTATCAGAGTTTTGGAGATTACGAATGGAATTTTGAACTCTCAAATCAATACTATATGAGCGATAAAAACATAAGAAAAAATTCAAACAACTCTTCTTTGAGTCTTATGGGATTTAAGATAGATAAATACCTAGACAAACGCTTCTATGTAAGCGGTCAGGCTTTAGGAGCATACAGTGGTCAATCAGGTGGTTATGCTGTTGGGCTTGTCGGCTTGGGAGTTAGGGTTCCTATGGGTACAAAAATGAATCTTTTCGCACAGATGTCAGCTGGAGTTGCAGGTGGTGGAGGTGTAGATACAGGAAACGGCATGATATATCAGCCTATGATAGGAATTGAATATAAGATAAGCAGCAGTTTTGGAATCCAGACATCATTTGGAAAAGTAGAAGCCATAGATGGAAATTTGGATACTATGACTATAGATGTTGGTTTCTCTTATAAGTTTAGGACTATCAACTAGTCTTTGGTCTCTTTTTCTTCGTTGCGTAAAAACTCAAGTAAAAATACACCAAAAATACTCAATATTATAGAAGTGATGAAAGCCACTATGACTATGAGTGCTCTTTTTGGTTTCGACTTATCTTTTATGAAAGGTACATAAGGCTTAGTCATCAATTTTACATTGTAGTATTCGCTTGCAGATGAGAGAACCTTCTTCTGTATCAGCGAAGAGATTAGCTGGCTGATTTGTGTTTTTAGCTCTATATCACTTATGTTTGATAGTTCATTTTTATAATATTTAAGTTTTTTGTTTATATCTTGCATATCGAGTTTTCTCAAGTAACTTGTAGTTTCATCTAGATAAATTTTTAAGAGTTTTTCAGCTAAAAATCTATCTTGCAATTCTGCACTCAGTATTATGGCTCCACTTTTTTTGTCGCTACTTAGTGAGACAATCTTTTTTAGTTTTTTGATGGTGTCAAAGATGACTTCATTGCTACTTTTATCTTTTTTGGTTTCTGAATTAAACATATCGTATATACCTCTGTATCCTAGTGCAAATACAAGATTCTTATCCATATACTTTGGAGTTAGTTTTTTATCAAGATTATATTTTTTAATAATCATCTCTTCAAAAGCATTATCATTAATGATAGTATTCATGGAGTTGTATGCGTCCATACTGCTTCCGCCCAAATCAATACCCGCCATACCTGCCAAAGCCGACAAGCCACCTAGACTTACTCCCTTGCTTTGCCCTTGCGGAGCCAATACTACAGAAGATTTATAACTATTTGGCAACTTTAGAGTATATGCTATAGTTAGTGAAGTTATGATAAATGTAAAGATTATAATCTTGTATTTATTTCCCCATATAGTTGCAAAAAGCTCTCTTAAATCTATCTCATCTTCTTCTATATAGCTGTTATTTTGATTTGCATCTTGCATATTATAGAGCCCCCACTGCACTCATAGCCGCTGCTGTTAAAGCAAACTGATAAAAGATAGAAGATATATCTTTTGTAATCTGAAGACCAGTGAGAGTCACAAGCTCTTGTGGTACAATTATAGTATCTCCTCTTCGAACTATATGTGTAGTCTTATCGCTAAACCAACCTGTATTCAATCTCTCAGCACTTCCATCTGCATGTACTACAAAGATTCTGCTTTTTTCAGCTCTTGGTGAAAGTCCGCCCGCTTTATTTATATAGTAGTTTACATCATTGCTTGCGTAGATTATGGCTGTTGGACTCATGACTTCACCCACTACGAGTATGGTGTCATTTTTCGATGGTATGGTTAGAGTATCTCCATTTTTCAAGACTATATTTGATCTACTCTGTAAAAATTTGCTCATATTTTTATCTAGTGCTATCGAAATCCTTCCTACAGGTTGCAAACTTTGTGCTTCAGCTGAGATTTTATCTATTGCATTTGTAAGTTCTATAAAATTAACTTTTGATTTTCCCTGTCCAACTTCATTTGGAGCTACACTAAGAGAGAGAGCTTTTTGCTTTAACTCCACAATAGACTGTTTAAGCCTTTGTCTCTGGAGTTTTTTTATGGATTCTCTTGTAAAAATCGCACCTTGCAGAAAAGCTTTGTCGGTATATCCCCCCGCTCTTTTTACTATATTAGATAGTCTATCACCTGTCTCTATGACATAAGTGCCAGGAAAGTTTACTTCGCCTTTTATAGTAACAGTCTCCCTCTCTCTCCAGTTTGGTATGATATGCACACCAATTTCATCATAATCTTCAAGTAAAAAAGTGCTTATTTTACTATATGGCACTTTTATAAGCTTCTTTTCTCTCTTGCCATCTTTTATATAATATCTTAATACTTCAAAATAACTCTTATAGGCTTTAGGAGTAAAACCGCCTGCCATCTTAATAACATTCGATAAAGTCATATGATTATTTAAGCTGTATTTTTTAGGAAAATTCACTTCCCCTGATATTCCTATAGTTTTTATATGATGTTGTATATAATAATCATAAACTTCTATATCATCAAAAGGCGAGAGTTTATAATCTTGCGCTTCTTTTCCTGTCAGGATAGAGGTTTTTGGCATATAGTCCTTAGTGTTGTAAGTTGTAACTTTTATCTTACTGAGGTTTCTAAAGTAGGGAGTAGTGCCTGCTTGTGCTAAAACATCCGAAATCTTTATGCCATCAAAATATCTGTATTTCCCTTGGTTTATGACAGGAGTTCCGCTGATAGAAACATACGGTGCTATATTGCTGTTATATTTGTTAAATACATATATCTCGTCATCGTTATTTAATTTTATATCTGTTTTGCCACTTAGAACTTCGGAGATATTAAAACTTTTGATTTTGCTATCAAGATTTTTTGTTTTACTTTTTATAAGAGCATAAGAGAATAGAGTATCATCCAAGAACAGACCTTTTAATCCAACCTTTGAAATCTCACTTTTAAACAAATCTCTTAGGCTTCTACTTTTACTTAGCTCTTTTTCACCTGGTCTTACGACATTGCCATAAAGATACACACTCTCTTTGTGGATTTTGTCTATATTATATACATAAACTTTGTCTGCGTTTAAAAGTCTGAAGTTTTTTATTTTGCTGTAGTCAACTTCTATAGTTTTCATCTTCTCATTTTTCAGATATCTATTGACTATAAATCCATATTTACTTGCATTTGCTTTTATGCCACCTGCATATCTCAGTAGAGTTGCCAGTGTTTCACTTGATTTTAGTTCAAACTTTGCAGGATTGTTTACTTCCCCATCTATTGATACTATCTTGTTTGCTTTTGGTACAAAGATGGTGTCGTTTGATCTTAGGATTATGCCTAGCGAGTCGTCACCGTTTTGTAAAAGTTTGTAAAAGTCTATACTATCTAATATCTTACCGTCTCTTTTTATGATTATATTTCTTAAACTCCCAGTGTCTTTTGCACCATGTGCAGCTATAAGGAGATTTTTGACGGTTGAGAGGGCGTTTATGTTATAAACCCCTGGTGCAACTACATCCCCTACTAGATTTACTTGTATGGTTGAGTAGTTTGAGATATTTACTATAACATCAGAATTTGAGTAAAAATCCTTTAACTTCTCTTTTATATAATTTTGTATATCACCAAACTGTTTACCCTCTACATGTAAAGGGCCATATTTTGGTAAGTTTATATTGCCATTGTTGTCTATTTTAAGAGTAAAATTTTCATTTTTTGTACCATAAACCCATATTGAGATACTATCGCCAAAGCTTAGAACATAGTAGCTAGGAACTGGTAAAGACTCGATATTTGTACTGTTTTTATTTCTAAAAAAGTTTAATCCATATCTCGTAAGTTTTTTTCTTTTTTTGATGGATTGTTTTGATTTTATCTCTTTTAGAAGGGTGTAATTTTCTTTATATTTCAAAGGATTTATAGATGCATTTTGCTCGAAAGGATTTATAGATGCATTTTGCTCGAAAGGATTCATAGATGCATTTTGATCAAAAAGTTTTTTAAGAGCTTTCGCAATATCTTTTGGATCTTTCTGGAAATCAATACTATTTTTTGCTTCTTTGACAATTATTTCATCTTTTTTTGCATCTTTTATGGTATTCATCTTGGAGAGAACTTCACTTTTGCTTATGCCCATTTTAGACATCTCTGCCTGTGCTTGTGGGGTATTTAAAAGTGCTGGATTTGCTCTTATAGCAGATATAGCTTGGCTCTGCGAAACTTCTGCAAAAAGCAGACTACAAAACAGACCTGTGAATAATATAACCTTCTTAAACATACAAAACCTCTTTTAAATAAAATAAGCTACAATAATATCCAATATTTGCATAAAATTACATTAGAAGGATAAAGAATTTTATTAATTTTGCAAATGGCGACAGAATCAGACAATATTACCTCTTTTTAATCAATATTTGTGTAAAATAAAAGAAAATTACTTAAGAGGCTAAAAATTGAAGAAGATTAAGCAGTCTATTAAAACTTGTAAAAGCTTAAAAGACTTAGAACAATTAAGATTATCTTTGTTTGGTAAAAAAGGTTTTTTTGCAGCAGAATTTGCAAAGATGAAAACTTTACCAAATGATGAAAAAAAAGATTTTGCACAAAAATTGAATGCTGATAAGGATTTATATTTAAATCTTTTGAATGATAAAAAAATGATTTTAGAGTCTATTGCGATAGAAAAAGAGATGAAAGAAAACAGTGTAGATGTTACGCTTTTTAACTCTACTCCAACTTCTGGTGCACTTCATCCAGTGATGCAAACCATGGATAAGATTATAGAGTATTTTGTTAGCATGAATTTTTCTATACAAGAGGGACCTTTAGTGGAAGATGATTTCCATAACTTTGAAGCTTTGAACCTTCCAAAATACCACCCTGCAAGGGATATGCAAGATACATTCTATTTCGAAGATTCCATGCTTTTGCGAACTCATACAAGCCCAGTTCAGATAAGAACTATGCTAAATGAAACACCACCTATTCGTGTTATATCTCCAGGCGCTGTATTTAGAAGAGACTATGATTTGACCCATACCCCTATGTTTCATCAAGTTGAAGGTTTAGTGGTAGATAAAGCGGGTGTCGTGTCGTTTGCAAATTTAAAATACATATTAGAAGATTTTTTAAAGTACATGTTTGGCGATGTTAAAGTTAGATTTCGTCCAAGTTTTTTCCCGTTTACTGAGCCTAGTGCTGAAGTTGATATTAGTTGTATTTTTTGTAAAGGCAAGGGTTGCCGTGTTTGCTCACACACAGGATGGCTCGAAGTTTTAGGCAGTGGGGTTGTTGATCCAAATGTTTTTGAAGCTGTCGGTTATAAAGATGTAAGCGGTTATGCTTTTGGTTTAGGTGTTGAGCGATTTGCGATGTTATTACATAAAATACCAGATTTAAGGTCGCTATTTGAAGGAGATTTAAGACTATTGGAGCAATTTAGATGATTATTACAAAGCAGTGGCTAAACGAATGGATAGATATTGAAGATATTCCAACACAAAATATAGCAAAAGCGTTAAATTCTATAGGATTAGAAGTTGATAGCGTAAATGAGATAAGAATGCCAAAAGATGTAGTTGTGGGACTTGTTGCTTCTTGCGAAAAACATCCAAATGCTGATAAATTAAATATATGCAAAGTTGATTTAGGCGATAAGATAGAACAGATAGTATGTGGTGCAAAAAATGTAGCTAGTGGTCAAATGGTTGCAGTTGCACGCGTTGGTTCAGTGCTGCCTGGAAATTTTAAAATCAAAGAAGCAAAACTAAGAGATGCGCAGTCAAATGGTATGATTTGCTCATCAACTGAACTCGGACTTCCTAAGATAAATGATGGAATTATGGTTTTAGACGAAAGTATTGGAAAACTAGAGATTGGCAAGCAATTAAGCCAGTATTCACTACTGAATGATGATGTTATAGAGATAGAATTAACTGCAAATAGAGGTGATTGCCTTAGTATAAATGGAGTAGCAAGAGATTTATGCGTTCCTTTTAATCTTGAAATTAAAGAAATCCAAATCAAAGAAGAAGATGAAAACCAACTAGGAATTGGAAGAGTTTTAAATGTAAGTAGTGGCGATAAAATTGAATCATCTTTTATCTTTAAAGCGATAGAGAACAAGGAAATCAAATCAAATCTTCTTATAGATTTAAGACTTGGTTTGATTGGTGAGAGTTTTGATGATGAGTTAGATAGACTGCTGACATATGCAACATATTGCACAGGCGTTTTGCTAAGAGCTTATGATTATAACGCTTTTAGTTGTAAAGATGATAAAGCGGTTCTTAGTGCTAAAAAACAAGAAAATGGTTTAAATGCAGTGTTGGGTAAAAAAAGACTCTCTTATGTTGGAATTTCTCAAGAAGATGAGTCAAAAGCCACAAAAGATTCTTCTAAAATTATACTTGAAGCTAACTATTCACCCCCAAGCGTAATTTTAGAAAATAGTATGCATAAAAAGATAAAAGCAGATAGGCATCTTTATAGGTCAACTCGTGGAAGTGAGCCTGATTTGAATTTTGGTATAAATTACCTAGTAACGCTACTTAGTGATATTTGTGAAGTGATGATTTACGCAGGAAGTCAGCAGGTGGTTCAAAATATCGAATTGACAATAGTGAATGCTCACATAAAAGAATTAAGCCAAATGATAGGTCAAGAAGTTCCTAAGAGCGAACTTATAAATATATTGCAAAGATTAGGATTTGAAGTTGTATTTAAGCATGAACAAGAATCCATGAATATAAAAGTGCCTGCATTTAGACATGATGTGATAAATAAACAAGATATTTGTGAAGAGATTGTGCGGATGATAGGAATAGATAATATCCAAGCCAAGCCACTCTTTTTTGCTGAAAATGCAAGGCACAATGATGCCTATAAAAACTTCAAAAAAAGACAATCATATAGGTGCAAATCAGCCTCAAATGGATTTTTTGAATCCATGCATTTTGTATTTACAGATCGTTTGCTTCATGATAAATATGAGCTAGAAACAGTTTATAAAAATAGAGATATAGCAAATCCAATAACTAGTGAATTAAATACATTAAGATCAACACTAATTCCGAATATGCTTGAATCTGTCAATAAAAATAAAAAATATGGCAAAAACAGTATCGCTCTTTTTGAGATAGGCACAGTATTTGATAAGCATAGAGATGAAAATATAAATATCGCTTTTGTGTATAGTGGCGAAAAAAATTATGCCAATATTGCAAACCATGGAAAACCTGAAGTTGTTGATTTTTATGACTTTGCAAGAAAAATATCAAATATAATCGGCAAGTTTGATTTAGAATTACAGCCAGTAAAATCAAGGCTAAGCAATCCTTATGAGTGTGCTTTGATTAAGCAGGATGATGTAGTTCTTGGATTTATTTCTGGCTTACATGTAGATGTGCAAAAAGATTTTGATTTGGATAAGACTTATGTGTGCGAGCTTGATTTTGCTAAGCTAGCATGGAAAAGTATAGTAGTCGAAAATTATTCCAATTTTCAAGCAATATCAAGGGATTTAAGTTTGATGATACCAAAGGATATGCCTTATTCTAAGATTAGCAAGTTTATAAATACTCTTGCAATAAAGAATCTTGTGACATTTAATGCAGTTGATTTATATGAAGATGAAAGCTTGGGCGACAAAGTCAGCCTTAGCATAAAATTTAACTTTCAATCTAACGAAAAAACCCTTAGAGATGAAGATATTGCATCTGAAATAGACAAAATTTTAGAATCTTTAAAACAAGAATTTAACATAGAAATAAGATGAAAATTTTAAAAGTTTCGCCCAAAGAGAGTTTTAATGTGGAGCTTGCAGATATAGCAAGCGATAAATCAATCTCACATAGGTGTGCAATTTTTTCTCTATTTAGTGATAAGTGCTCAAGTATAAAAAATTACTTAAGAGCTGAAGATACACTAAGCACACTACACATCGTTTCAATGCTAGGTGCAAAGATTGAAGATAGTGGAGATGTTATAAAGATAACGCCACCTGAGTCCATAAAAGAGCCTTTGGGGATACTTGATTGTGGAAATGCTGGCACAGCCATTAGATTGCTTTTAGGTTTTCTTTGTACATGTAAAGGTTTTTTTGTTTTAAGTGGAGATAAATATCTAAATTCAAGACCCATGAAGAGAGTTGTTGAACCTTTAAGAGATATCGGTGCTTTGATAGATGGACGATGTGATGGAGAATTTGCTCCACTTTGCGTCAGAGGAAATGATAGATTAGAGCCATTTGTTTATGAAAGCAAAATTGCTTCAGCGCAAGTAAAAACTGCTATGATTTTAGCAGCTCTTAGAGCAAAAAACAGTTCAATTTATAAAGAACCGATTCTTAGTCGCAACCATAGTGAAAAAATGCTTAGTGCTATGGGTGCAGATATAAAAGTTCAAGATGGGAAAATTTTAATAAACCCTTTAAAAAGAAAGCTAAAACCATTAGAGATAGAAGTGCCAAATGACCCCTCAAGTGGCTTTTTCTTTGCCGTTGCAGCTGCTATAACGAAAGATTCCAAAGTTAGGTTAAAAAATATACTTTTGAATAAAACGAGAATTGAAGCATATAAGATTTTAGAAAAGATGGGCGCAGATATAGAGTTCATAAAAACAAATTCAAAATATGAAGATATAGGTGATATAATCATAAAATATGCTCCATTAAAAGGTGTAGAAATTTGTGATAATATAGCTTGGTTAATAGACGAGCTTCCCGCACTCTCCATAGCATTTGCAGTGGCTAGAGGAAAAAGTATAGTAAAAAACGCAAAAGAGCTAAGGGTAAAAGAGAGTGATAGGATTGCAACTGTTGTTGCCAATCTAAAAAAATGCGGCATAAAAGCAACAGAGTTTGAAGATGGATATGAAGTTGAGGGTGGAGTGCTAAAAAGTGCTAGTATAAATTCATATGGAGACCATAGAATTGCTATGAGTTTTGCAATAGCAGGATTATTGAAGCCCATGTATATAGAAGATACTCAGTGCATAAATACTTCATTTCCAAACTTTTTTGAACTTCTATCAAAAATAACAAATGTGGAGATAAAATGAAAGTAGAATTGGCTAGACATTATGGATTTTGTTTTGGTGTTAAAAGAGCTATAAAGATTGCGGAAGGCTCCAAAAATGCTTCAACAATTGGACCTTTGATTCATAATAATGAAGAGATAGATAGGCTTAAAAAAGATTATAATGTTGACACTCTACATGCCTTAGATGAGGTTGATTTTGATAAAAAAGCTATCATTAGAACACATGGGATTCCTAAAAATGATTTGAAATTTTTAAAGGAAAAAGATGTAGCCGTAATAGATGCCACTTGTCCATTTGTAACAAAACCACAGCAAATTTGTGAAGAAATGAACAAAGAGGACTATGATATAGTTATCTTTGGAGACAAGAACCATCCGGAGGTAAAAGGAGTTGCTAGTTATGCAGGAAAAAGAGTTTTTGTTGCACTTAGTGTTGATGAGATTAAAAACATAAACTTTTCAAATAAAATTGCAGTTGTCTCACAAACAACTAGAAAACTAGATGAGTTTTTGCAAATTACAAATTATCTTATAGCCCGCTACAAAGAAGTAAGAGTTTTTAATACAATCTGTAATGCTACATTTGATAATCAAGATGCAGCTAAAGAGTTAGCTAAAAAATCAGATATCATGGTAGTCATAGGTGGTAAAAATTCATCTAATACCAAGCAACTTTACAATATATGCAAAGAGTTTTGCAATGACAGTTTTTTGATAGAAAACGAAAAAGAGATAGATTTTAGCTGGTTTAAAAATAAAAAATTATGTGGAGTAACTGCTGGTGCATCGACACCTGATTGGATTATTCAAAAAGTTATTGGAAAAATAAACAAAATTTAAGTATAATATCGAACTACAAAATATTAAATCAAACAAAAAGGGAAAGTAAATGGTGAATGAGGCGAACGAAACGGTTCAAACTGAAGGCGCAAATGAACAAGAGGAGATGGATTTTGCAGCCATGCTAGAAGAGTCTTTTAAAGACACAGAAAAAGATGCACTAATAGATGGTGTTGTTGTTGAGATCAAAGATGATTTTGTCTTGGTTGATGTTGGTAAAAAATCTGAGGGAAGATTATATGCTAGCGAAGTAACTGATAAAGATGGCAATGTAACATGTAAGATTGGAGACACTATAGCCGTAGTGATATCTGGCTTCAGAAATGAAAGACCTATCGTTTCTCATAAAAAAGCTCTCAAAAAAGTTAAAGTTAAAGAGTTTATAAAAACTCATAGCGTAGATGAAGAAAATATTTTAGATGTAAAAGTTGTAAATAAAAATCGTGGTGGTTTTATAGTTGAAAATGAAGATGGTATAGAATTTTTCTTGCCTCGTTCACAAGCAGCTGTGAAAGATATGAATGCGATGCTAGGCAAAACTATAAAAGTTAAAATCATAAAGATAGATGGTGAAAATGAGTCAATTATAGTATCTAGAAAAAAACTTTTGGATGACGATAGAAAGAAAAAAAGAGAAATTGTTCAAACACTGATAGAAAAAGATGAAGTTGTTGAAGGTGTGATTAAAAAGATTACGACTTATGGTATGTTTGTTGATGTTGGTGGCGTTGACGGATTGGTTCATTATAGTGAGATTAGCTATAAAGGTCCAGTAAATCCAAACTCTTTATATAGTGAAGGTGAAGTAGTACCTGTTAAAGCTATAAAATACGACAAAGAAAAAAGACATTTATCTTTATCTATAAAAGCCGCTATGCCTGATCCTTGGGATGAGATAAAAGGTGAACTAGAAGCTGGAGATACCATACAGGTAACAGTTAGCAACATAGAGCCTTATGGTGCTTTTGTTGATCTTGGAAATGATATAGAAGGTTTCTTGCATATATCTGAAATTTCTTGGGATAAAAATATAAAAAATCCAAAAGATTATATAAAAGAAAATGAAGAAATTGATGTTGAAGTGATAGAGATAAATTCTGAGGATAGAAGACTTAGAGTTTCTCTTAAGAGTGTGTTGCCAAAACCATTTGATGAATTTTTGAAAAACTTCCATGTTGGCGATGTTACCACTGGAAAAATCACTACAATTACAAATTTTGGTGCTTTTGTAAGAATAGGTGGAATCGAAGGTTTATTACACAATGAAGATGCTTCATGGGATAGAAACAATAAGTGCAAAGATTTGTTCAAAAATGATGATGAAATAGAAGTTAAAATTGTTAAAATTGATGACCTTAATGAAAAAGTGTCACTGAGCAAAAAAGACTTAGAAGACAGTCCTATACAAAAATATGCTAAAACTCATGCTAATGGAGATATAGTAATTGGTAAAATAAGAGACATAAAAGATTTTGGTGTTTTTGTTGAATTAGAAAAAAATGTTGATGCATTGATAAGAAAAGAAGACTTAAATCAGCAAAGCGAAGATGAACTTAAAGTTGGTGATGAAATTGAAGCTGCTATTGCTTTTATAGATGACAAAAAAAATAGAATAAGACTTTCTATCAAAAGATTGTCTAAACTAAAAGAGAGAGAAGCTCTAAAAGAGATAAATAAAGAAGATAAAATGACTTTGGGTGACATACTAAAAGATCAATTGAAGTAGTAAATGCAAAAAAAGATACTTGGTGTTTTTTTTACGCTGTTATTTGTTGGCATAATTGGAATTTTATATAATTTTTTCAATTATGCTGACGATACAATCGTGGAAACCAAAAAGTATATATCCCCAATACAAAGACAAAATAAAATTCAACCACTAAATAGTTCATGGATAAAAGGACTTGCGAAATCAAATAAAAGCAGATATGGATATCCAGTAAATGAGCTTTTTATGCAGATTGACTTGCATAAATACATACCCCCTAAAGTTAAATCATATAAGTTGGTTATAGTAAATATAGATAGGTATTCTGTTTTTTGTGTCGTACAAACACTTTCAAATTTAAACCTACCTTTTGTTTTATCCAAAGATAAAAATATTCCAAATATTAGTATAAGTAGTGGCAGTGAAAAAATATTGAAAAAAGTGACAAATAAATTAAAAAACTATGATATAAAATCAAAAATAGTAGAGGAATGGTTATGAATATAAAAAAGATAATAGTATGTGATGCTATACATCAAAAAGGTTTTGAGCTTTTAGATGCCGAAGATGATATTGAAGTTATAAATGCCGTTGGTGTGCCAAAAGATGAATTGTTAAGTAAAATAGGTGAAGCTGATGTCGCTATTACAAGGAGTCCAACAGCCATAGATGATAAATTTCTAAAAGCAGCAAAAAATCTTAAATCAATCGTTAGAGCTGGCGTTGGAGTAGATAATGTTGATTTGGATGGTTGTAGTAAAAGAGGCATTATCGCCATGAATGTGCCGACAGCAAATACAATAGCAGCAGTTGAAATGACGATGGCACATATACTTAGTTGCGCAAGAAGTTTTGTAAATGCAAACAATAATCTCAAAATCGAACGAGTTTGGAAAAGAGAAAAATGGTATGGGATTGAGCTTAGTGGCAAGAAATTAGGTGTTATCGGATTTGGAAATATTGGAAGTAGAGTTGCAATTAGGGCTAAAGCTTTTGGTATGGATATTGTAGCATATGACCCGTATATAGAACCAAGCAGAGCCACAGATTTGGGCATGAGCTATACTGAAAATTTTGATGATATCTTAACATGTGATTTTATCACTATTCATACTCCAAAAAATAATGAAACTACAGATATAATCTCATTTGATGAGATAAAAAAGATGAAAGATGGAGTTAGGCTTATAAATTGTGCTAGAGGAAGTTTGTACAATGAAAAAGCACTATACGAGGGCATAAAAAGTGGGAAAGTTGCTTTCGCTGGGATTGATGTGTTTTCTTATGAGCCAGCTACTGACCACCCACTTTTAGATTTAGAAAATATAAGCGTAACTCCTCATCTTGGTGCTAATACGCATGAATCACAAGAAAAGATAGCCATACAAGCAGCTGAATGTGCTTTAAATGCAGCTCGTGGAATCACTTATGCAAATGCATTAAATCTTCCTATTAAAACTGAAGATTTACCTGAAGCCATAGTTCCTTATCTTGAATTAATCCAAAAAATGTCTTATTTTTGTGCCCAGATAAATAAATCACAAATTAAATCTATAAAGATTAAAGCCGAAGGTGATGTGAGTAAATACGCAAAATCTCTTCTAACTTTTTCTTTGGTTGGAACGCTAAAAGAATCTTTGGGTGATAATATAAATTATGTAAATGCAAGCTATGTTGCACAAGAAAAAGGAATAGAAACAACTTTTGAGGAAATTCCAAATTCATCTAGTTATCATAATAAAGTAACAATCACACTGACTACAAGCAAAGGTGTGACCTCTATGGGCGGAACTGTTTTTGATGATATTGAGCAAAGAATAGTAAGCATAAATGGTTTTGGATTTGATTTTAAGCCAAAAGGTAAAATGATTATTTTCAAAAATAAAGATATACCAGGTGTTATCGCTAGTATCGCTACTATATTGTCAAACAACGGCATAAATATAGCAGACTTTAGGCTAGGAAGAGGTAAAAATGATAATGCGATGGCAGTTATCTTGGTTGATGAAGCTATAGATAAAAAAATACTAAACGAGTTAAATGAATTAGATGCTTGCTTATGGGCACAATACGCAATCTTATAATACGCTATATAAAGGCTTATTAATACATATATAAGCCTTTATAATATATAAAATATCACCGATGAAATTCTACACTTAAGTGCAACAAATCTACACACTTTGTATAAAAAAATGTAATAATCTACATATTTAAACTAATATTAAATTTATTATATGATATAATAATCTCATATAAGATAAAGGAGAAGAGATATGGCAAGAGTCGTAGTATTAGGCGGAGGGGTTTCTGGTCATACAGCTGCCACTTTCCTAGCCAAATGGCTAGGTAAAAAACATGAAGTTGTTGTAGTTACACCAAATGCGCAGTGGAATTGGATTCCATCAAATATTTGGGTTGGAGTTGGAGGAATGAGCAAGCAAGAAGTTGTTTTTGATCTTGCTCCAGTTTATGCTAAAGGTGGAGTTGTATATAGGCAGGCAAAAGCCATCTCTATACATCCTGATGGAAGTAAAGAAGAAGAGAAACAATTTGTTACTATCCAATACACAGGGCAAGATAAGATAGGTGAAAGTGAAAAGATTACTTATGATTATCTTATAAATGCCACTGGACCAAAATTAAACTTTGGTGCAACTGAAGGACTTGGACCTGACGCTGGGCATACTGTTTCAGTATGTACTGCTGATCATGCAATTCATGCAAATGAGAAACTAGATGAATTGATAGCACAGATGAAAAGTGGTGAAGAAAAAAGAATCTTGATAGGAACTGGACACGGTATGTGTACATGTCAAGGTGCCGCTTTTGAATATACTTTTAATGTGGATCATAAACTAAGAGAAGAGGGTGTTAGGGACAAAGCAACTATCACTTATATCTCAAATGAATATGAACTTGGTGACTTTGGTGTTGCTGGTATGCATATAAAATTGGGTGGCTATGTAACAAGCGGAAAAGTTTTTGCAGAGTCATTATATACAGAGCGAGATGTTAATTGGATAAAAAGAGCACATGTAAATAAAGTAGAAAAAGGTAAAGTTCATTATGAGTTGCTTGATGGCAGTCAAAATGAAGAATTATTTGATTTTTCTATGTTGATTCCTCCGTTTGGTGGAGTTGGGTTAAAAGCTTATGACAAAACTGGAGAAGACATCACTTCTAAGATTTTTAATCCTGGTGGATTTATGTTTGTTGATGCTGATTATTCTAAAGGAGGTGCCCCTTATGAAGAGTGGGACGCTGATGATTGGCCAAGTTATTGTCAAAATCAAACATATAAAAATATGTATGCAATAGGTATTGCTTTTGCACCGCCTCATTTGATTTCAAAACCTATGAAAAGTCCAAATGGAACACCAATCAATCCTACTCCTCCAAGAACTGGAATGCCAAGTGCTATGATGGGAAAAGCAGTAGCTCAAAGTTTGAAAGACATTATCTTAAATAACGCAACGGAACCCACTCATAGTGCTAAGATGAGTGAAATGGGTGCAGCTTGTGTTGCAAGTGCTGGTAAGGGGATATTTAGTGGGAATGCAGTTGCTATGACCATGTATCCAATCATACCAAACTTTAAAAAGTATGAATATGGAAGAGATTTGGATGGTACTTTTGGAGAGATAGGGCTTGCAGGTCACTGGGTTAAGCATTTCTTGCATTTTGCATTTTTATGGAAAGCAAAGCTAAAACCATTTTGGACAATAATTCCAGAATAAAATGAGTGTGAATTGGTTGGAAATTTACTTTTTAACCAAAAGGAAGTTAAATAGATTCTTCTTGGCAAAGCCAAAGCTTTAGTGAGAGGAATCTGCCCATAAAGTTTTATGGGGTGAATAAAAAATAAAAATGCTCTTTATGGGCAGAGGAGAAATAAAATGGAAATAAAACCATATAGTCAAAATTCTTATACACCGGTGCCATCATCATTTACAAAGTTTAGAAGAAATTGCGTGATTTGGCAGTTTTTTAGATTTATTGTGATCAATATTAAAATGACTGTGCTTATTTTAAAATCACATCATTAAATAAATATTATAGTAACTTCTGATATAATATAAGTTATTAGGAGTGTCTAGTCCTAGACACTCCTAAAAATAATTATGGAGAAAGTAAATGAAGATAATATTATCCCTCATCTTTGCAATCCTTCCTATTTTTGCATCATCTCAAATTTATACTAATCTTAGTCTCAATCACGCCTTAAAGATACTTAAAAAAAATAATCTTGAGATAAATATAGCAAAATTTGATGAACAGATAAAGGGCTTTGAACACAAGATTGCTAAAAGTTACAATTATGGAAAGTTGGACTTAACCCAGCTTGCACTTAGGTCTAATGATGCTGGAAATGTTTTTGGATTTAAGCTTCAAAGTAGGGAAGCCACTTTTGGCGACTTTGGATTTGGAGATCCTAGTATGCCACCGCAAACAGATCCAGCATATTTAACAACACCACCGAATACATTAAACTATCCAGGATCAAGAAATCACTTCCAAACAAAACTACACTATGAAGTACCATTATATACTGGTGGTAAGCTAAAACAATACAGTAAAATCACTTCTGCTTTGATAAAACTAAGCAAACTTGATACAAAGAAAATCGTAAATGAAAAGGTATATCAACTTAAAAAAAGTTATTATGATATATATTTGTTAAAAACTTATCTTAAAAACCTAAATATCATAAAAAAGAACATGTTAAAACTTGAAGATATGGCAAGGAGCATGATAGAAGAGGGTTATGCAAAAAAAGTTGATTTACTTGAAGTTCAATCAAAGAAAGCCAATGTGATTAGGATGATAAACACCGCAAAGGCAAACAAAGAATTGGTTTTACATTATATCTCTTTTCTCTTAGCTTCAAAAGTGACATCTGTTTCTGGAAATTATCATAAAATGATGCCAAAAACTTTTAATATAGATAAAATTTTAGCCAAAAATATCGATATCTTAAAGGCAAAAGAAGGATTAAAGATAACTGATATGAATATAAAGCTTCAGGAATCCACAAATCTTCCTGTTGTGGGTGCATTTGCTGAGTATTCAAGTGCTGATAATAACTTTTTGAATGATTTTGCAAAGCATGACGCATATACAGTTGGTATGCAAATAAAATGGAATCTTTTTAGTGGTGGAGCAAATAGAGATAATATACAAAAAGCAAGAGTAAAAAATCTAAAAGTAAAGACTCAAGTTGAGTTGGCAAAAAGAGGAATAAGGCTTAAGGTTGCTAAGATTAAAACACAGATAGATAACTTAGATTTTGATATTGATAGTTTAAATAAAGAGATAGAATTGGTAAGAACAATATATAAAAATTATCTAGGGAGATACCAAGAAAAATTGGTTTCTATCAATGATGTTATTATCAAACAATCTTTAGAGATAGAAAAAGTTTTAAAACTGCAAGAAGTGAGAAATAAGAGAACAAGTAAAATACTTGAATTAGAAAATATAGCAAATGGAGAAGATAGATGAAAAAATTATATATTTTAACAATCTTTGTGTTGGGTTTGTCGATGCAGTTGAGTGCGGGTGGATTAAACTTAAGTGGTAGCGTGATTTCTGATAACCAAAAGATGCTAACAAGCAGATATATGGGATTTGTTATATATGTTAATGCTGATGAGGGAGATAGAGTTAAAAAAGGTCAATTGCTTTATGAGATTGACTCTAAAGAGATAGATAGTGCTAAGACACAAGTGGAACTTGGAATTTCTCAAGCAAAATTAGCTTCTCAAATGTATGAAAATCAGTATCAAAATGTTGAATTAAATCTACATAGATATAAAAGACTTTTAAAAAAAGATATGGTTTCAAAATATGATGTAGAAAATCTACAACTTGCCGAAACTAATTTAAAAGTGATGGTAAAGATTTCAAAAGAGCAAATTAAGCAGGCAAAAGCAAAATTGCAAGAAGTTATAAATCAATACAAATATTTAAAGATAAAAGCACCAAACAACGGTGTGATAATAGCTAAAAATATAAAAGTAGGAGAGATGGCAATACCTGGAATGCCTGCTATCGTGCTTTCTGATTTAAGCGATTTGAAAATTTCAACTGAGATTTCTGAGAGTAATTTAAAAGATATAAAAATTGGCGATAGCGTGGAAGTTAAAATTCCCTCTATCGGTTTAAAAAGTACAGGAAAGATAGATTCTATAATACCAAATTCCAACCCAATGACACATACCTTTAGGCTAAAAGTTAAGTTTAACCAAATGGGTAAAACAGTATATCCTGGCATGTATGCCGTTGTAAATATAAAGTAGAAAATGATGGAAAATAAATATGCAGTAAAAGATGTTGCAGGAAAACTAGCAAAAGGATTTTTACATAATCCTTTAACATCATTATTGGGAATATCACTACTTTTGCTTGGATACTTTGCGTTGCAAATAATGCCAAGAGAAGAAAATCCACAGATAGAAATCAGTGGTGGAATTGTTATGGTTGTTTTGCCTGGAGCTACGCCGAAGCAAATAGACAATGTGATTGTAAAGCCATTGGAGCGACGAATAAAAGAGATTAAGGGAGTGCAACATATCTATGGAATCGCTAAAAGTAATGTAGGAATTGTAAATGTGGTTTATTATATAGGAGAAAACAGAGAATCCTCAAATTTAAAACTATATGATAAAGTGATGCAAAATATGGATCAACTTCCAAAAGGAACGATGCAGCCTATCGTTAAGCCATTTGATATCGATATAGATATTCCTATTGTAACAGTTGCTTTTTATCCAAAAGATGGCTCAAAGATAACAAATGTTCAAATGTATAAAAATGTAAAATATATACAAAATGAATTGAACAGTGTTGAAAATGTAGCAAAGACCACACTAAAAGGTGAAAAAAAAGAACAGTATAATATACAAGTAGATTTGAAAAAATTGTCTGGTTTTCATCTGTCCATGGGGCAAATTGCAAATGCCTTAAAATCCCTAGCTGTAGATGTTCCTGATATAAAAGATAGAACACGAGATGGAAAATTGGCTATATTTGGCGTTAAAAATGCGATACAAAGCGTTAAAGATGTTCAAAATCTTATAATTGCACAATATATGGGCTCTCCAATATATCTAAAAGATGTGGCTGATGTAGAGCATGGCTATAATATTCAAAATTTTCAAAGTGCAGAGATTTTTTATAGAAAAAATGGAAAGTTTGTAAAATCAAAAAATCAAATAACACTTACACTTTCTAAGCTAAAAGGTACAAATGCGGTTGTTATAGCCGATAAAATACAAGAAAGATTAGGTGAACTAAGCTCAAAACTTTCACAAGAGGGCATAGGCTATAAGATAACAAGAAATTACGGTGTAAGAGCAGATGAAGCCGTCAATGAGTTGGTTTTTCATCTTCTTATATCCATAATCATCATAGCTTTACTGCTTGTATTTGTTCTTGGTTGGAGAGAATCAGTGATAGTTACATTTACGGTTCCTGCAATCTTAGCTGTTACTGTATTTGTGGCATTTATGAGTGGGCAAACTATGAACAGGATTACACTATTTGCTTTTTTACTTAGCCTTGGATTGTTGGTGGATGCATCTATTATCGTGATTGAAAATATACATAGACATTTACATGATCATAGTTCTGTCGATAAAGATATGGATGAAATTTTAATTGAAGCGACTGATGAGATTGGAGCCCCTACAAATATAGCCACGCTTGCTATAATACTCACGATGGTGCCTATGGCATTTGTTGGTCAGATGATGGGACAGTTTATGAAGCCAATTCCTCAAAATGTACCAGTTGCACTATTTGCTTCTTTGGTTATAGCATATATATTTACTCCATATTTAGCTAGAAAATTACTTAAAAAACCAAAATTACATCATCATAAACATCATTTTCAAAAAGATAAAATAAACTTAAAAGGAGGTGACAAATGAAAACCTCTGAAAAATTTATATATAATATTTTAAATTCCAAGTTTAAAAAATTTCTTGTTATATTTTTAACTCTATTGGCTTTTGTAGGTTCAGTTATGATGCTTCCTGCAAAGATTGTATTGGCAAAAATGTTACCTGGAAAAAGTGCAAATACATACTCGATTTATATTGATACACCAACAGGAAGTTCGATAGAACAAACAAAAACTGTAGTGCAATGTGTCAATGGTATCCTAAAAAAAGAAAAAGCAGTGCAGGATGTAGAGTCTTATCTTGGACTTGGTTCTCCTTTGGATTATGCTGGGCTTGTTAAAGGCTCAGGTTTTAAAAGAAGTGAAAATGTAGCAGAAATAGTTGTGAATTTAAGTGATAAGCACAAAAGAGATGAAAAATCATATATGATGGTGCATAGGCTAAGACCAGTAATACAAAAAACTTGTCAAAATATTGTAACAGACACAAATATCAAGATGATTGAGCAACCAGCAGGTCCGCCTACATTGGCTTCTATCGTTGTAGAATTGCATGGACAAAATAGCACAAAGGTGAGACACATAGCTTTACAAATTGCTAGTATTCTAAAACAAACAAAAGGCTTAGTAGATGTAGATGTCATGCAAGATGAAATATATAAAAAATTTGAATTACAAGTAAATAAAGAGAAGATTATACGCTCTGGTTTGACGATTAAGCAAGTAAGCCAAATACTTTACCTTGCTTTTCAAGGGATGGATATAGCTGTAAAAAACAGTGGAAATTCACCAGAGCAAATACCACTTTTTTTAGTATTGAGTAAAAAAACAAAAAATTTATCAACTTTTTCTAGACATGCATTAGAGGATAAACTATCATCTTTAAAATTGATGAATAAGAAAGGCATGATGATTCCAGTAATAGAATTAGTAAATATAAATGAGGTAAATTCAACACCAACAATAATGTCCAAAGATTTAAAAAAGATGGTAAACATAACGGCTGAAACTGACTTGGTTTCTCAGGTTTATCCACTGCTAGATGCTAGAAGTAAAATAAAGAAATTTTTCAGTAAAAATTATGATGTGAGTGATACGCACCTCTTTAATCTGCAATTAAAAGATAAAAAAACAGGTGATATTTACGACTTAAAATGGGATGGAGAGATGAAAGTTACCATGGATACTTTTAGAGATTTAGGTGCGGCTTTTATAGCAGCTCTAATCTTGATTTTCTTGCTTATGGTTATATATTATAAAAGTTTTGCTATCAGTGGTATCATTTTGCTAGGTAGTTTCTTGTCTATCATTGGAGTTATTGTTGGTCATTGGGTGATGGATATTTTCACTACAGATACTTTTTTCTTGACGGCTACTTCACTGATAGGTTTTATAGCCCTTATGGGGATTAGCTCAAGAAATTCACTCTTATTGGT